>JABSPG010000001.1 GCA_013214445.1 Ekhidna sp.
CATCTTTTGGTCTATCAAGAAGATTAGCCAGTATCAGCTGACCAAGTTCATGCCCCCTTGCTGAGAATTGATATAGCACCTTTTTTTCTGGAACGAGTTTGGTTTCCTCCAGATTATCCATTGCTCTTGAGATGAGCATTTTGAGTGCTATTTCTTTCCAGTCGATGCTGGTTCCTTTCTTTTGTTTTGGGGCTTTAGCTGTTGTGGGCATTGCTGTCTTTTTGGGTTTGGCTAAGATACTAAGGCAATGGTTTGCGAAGCAACCATTCATCACATCGAACAAAATGGCAGCCTAAAAAGGTTCGACAGTGAAAGGAGATTAAGTGACTTACTCTACAAGTTGAGCTTCTTGGTAAATTCTCTTCACATCTTCTGCTGGAACATTGGGAAAATGCTCTCCTACAAGCGCCACGGCCTCCTCCTCAGAGTCAAACCAGCGGGCAAACTTTGTAACGAATTTCTTGTCTATTTCTAAACTGAGCTCAGGTCCCAATACTTCGTTTATATGATCTAGGATTGGGGTTGAATATCCCGAAATACGTCGAAGCATTCCTACCCTAATCTGTACAAACATCTTAAACCTGTACAGTCCCGCCCTGTTTTCAGCCTTGATTTGCAGATTTAGCTCATGATCTTCAGGGAGCTCTTTGATGCGTGCTTTGTAGGTTCCTGCTACTTCCGTAATCAACCTTTCGGTATGTTCCAGCTGTTTGATTCCAACCAGCGTGTTTTTGAGTTCTTCATAGGTTTCAAAGTCGATGATCTCCGAATTATTGCTATTTAGCGCATACTCAATAATTTGGTACCCATACTGAGGCTCAATAAATTTCCAGTCAATGAAACTAGGCGCCTCTTCTTCCTTTAATCCTTCCAAATAGCTTTGGTTACCATCAGCAAACAATGGAAATGTGACTCTAAACTCTTCCAGCTCCATTTTTAAGGCAGAGTATATCTTGATCTTTTCTTTTTCTGCGCTCTCTCTGGCGGCTGAATCTTGAATAAGAAAGGCACAATAAACCCCGATGATTACTACAAGTAGATCAACTAGGGCCCATGTCCATTTACCTCGATTTTGTTTGGAAGAAAACATAGCAACAGTTTTAGCTTAAAAAATCACCTCTGATTAGGAGGTTTTCTCTTTGAATTTCTGAATAAAATTTCTCGTAAAATCCGATAATACCAACTTACCGCTTGTTTCCGCTCTCTCTGCCAGCAGCTCGTCCCAATGATCTGTGCCTTTCCAAAAGACTTTCTTCAATTCAGCCATTGCTTCCGGGTTATATGCCGCCAATTTTTCTGCAAGTTGCTGGACAGCCTTGTCCAAACTCTTCACGTCATCGTATAGCTTTCCAAAAAGCCCTTTTTGATGCGCCCATTTCGGATCATAAAATTCGTCTGGGTTGATGCCCATTTGTGACATAGCCGATAGCCCCATCTTACGTTCAATAGCTGGGCCTACCACAAATGGACCTATACCCAATGCAAGTTCGCTAAGCTTGATGGCAGAGTGTTTTGATGCGAAGCAATAATCAACGGAGGCAGCAAGACCAATACCTCCTCCAACAGCTTTTCCTTGAAGCCTGCCAATAATAAACTTGGGTGCCTTTCTCATGGCATTAATCACATTTGCAAAACCCATAAAAAATTCTTTACCTCTCTCAGGGCTATCGATCTGAATTAATTCATCGAAGCTGGCGCCTGCACAGAAGGTACGATTGCCACCACTCTTCAAAATAATGACTTTGATTTCGGGATCGTTTCCTGCTTCGGTTATCGTTTCAGCTAGTTTTTTTAGTATCTCACCGGGCAGTGAATTACTTTGCTCAGTGAAAAACTCCACTGTGCCAATTCCATTTTGGATTTCTAGGTTAACATAGTTGCTCATAAATGCAAAAATATGCTTTAGCAAACATCCGTCTTATATGGTCAATTTTTAAAGTATAGATTTTAATCCAGATCGTTTGTCTTTTAGCAAAGGCTCACGTGTTTCGCTTCTTTTTTGAGAAAGATCAATTCTCACCTATATTTAGAAGTATGACGGATATAAGCTTTAAGAAGACACTAGTAGCACTGGATACTACCCTCATGGACGATTTTGTCCTTGATTACCTTTCTCAATTTCATCAAGCATTTGGTATAGAGCGACTCGTTTTTCTTCACGTCGTGAAGGATATTGACACAGAGCTGGAAATGGATGGTTTTGCAAAAGCTGAAGCAGATGCGTTGGAGGATATCCGACAAGATCTTCTACAAAAAATAACTAGATACAAGTTTGAGGGCTTAACCGTGAATGTGGAGGTAAAGCATGGTTCGCCAACGGATGTTATCCTAAAATCTTCTTTGGATGAATCCTGTGATCTGCTGGTGATGGGAAGAAAAAGATCGCTGGATGGATCTGGTATTGTTTCTGGTCATATTGCCAGGAATAGCCCAACTTCTATTTTGTTTGTCACCCAAAATATGAATCCGTCTTTGAGGAAGATTTTGGTTCCAGTAGATTTTTCGGAGCATTCATCATTGGCAATGACTGCTGGGGTGAAAATTGAAGGACAATCAGATGCAAAGGTCACTATGATCAACATCTTTGATGTTCCTGTGGGGTATTACAAACTTGGAAAGTCATATGAAGAATTTTCTCAAATCATGAAAGGGCATGCGGAAAAGGAGTATGATCTTTTTTTAAAACAGAATAACTCCAATGAGTCATACGCATGCCATTTTACAGATTCAAGTTCAAAGTCAAAGATCAATGTCGTTTTTGAGCATGCTCTTTCCACCAGAAGTGACCTTATCATCATTGGATCTCAGGGAAGAACCAATGCCTCGGCAATTCTTTTGGGATCTTTTGCGGAAAAAATGGTTTTCAGAGATACCGACATTCCGGTGCTAATTATGAAAAAGGAGGGAGAGAACATGTCTTTGCTAGAGGCGCTCCTGTCAATTTGATCTCTTTTCTAGAACCAACTTGACTGCTGTTTAAAAGAAAAATGCCGGAATAAATCGGCACTTCTCTTTCTTCTCAATAAAAAGCCAGCCCCTAGCTTTGATCCTTCTTTTTGATCATCGTCAAGATTGTTGCTATTGCCACGGTTTCACCGGTTTCATCGTACACGTCTACAAGAAATTTCACAATTCCCTTAGCGATATCGTCTTTTTTCTCTTGGTCGACTTTTTCTTTTACGGAGCAACGAACTCCGATCGTCATGCCAGGATAAACTGGTTTTGTGAATCGACATTCTTCCAGTCCGTAATTGAGGAGTACAGGACCTTTTTTCGCCTGAACAAAAAGTCCTGCCGCAGCAGAAAGAATGAAGTAACCATGAGCTACGCGACCCTCAAAAGTGGTGCCTTCTAAAGAGGTAACATCTGTGTGGGCATAGAAATGGTCCCAGCTAACATTTGCGAAGGTGACAATGTCTCCTTCCGTAATGGTTCGTTTAGCTGTAATTACAGTATCACCGATTTCTAATTCTTCGAAATATTTGGAGAAAGGATGTTTTTCCGTGTCTTTGAAATCAGCTCCAACCTGATACTGCTGAGTGATTTCGGTTACTGTGGTAGGTGACCCTTGAATTGCCGTTCGTTGTAGATAGTGCATTACTCCACGTTTCCCACCCATTTCCTCTCCACCGCCAGCTCGACCTGGGCCTCCGTGTACTAGCTGTGGCATGGGAGATCCATGTCCGGTGCTTTCTTTAGCGCATGCTTCATTCAATACTAGTATTCTACCGTGGTGTGTAGCCGCTCCGACTACAAATTCTCTTGCCAGTTTGTCATTTGCAGTGGTGATGGATGAACAAAGGGATCCTTTACCTTTTTTGGAAATTGCTATAGCTTCATCAATATCTTTGTACGGCAAAATAGGACCAAATGCCTCGATGTTGTGAACTTCTTCCGTTCCTAGAGGATTTTGATTGATAAAAAGCATCGGAGAAATGAATGCTCCCTTAGACCAATTTGCTCCGATTGCTTCTCCAGTATTGTCCAGTGATCCATACACTAAATCTGATGACTTTGCTAGTTCTGCTACTTTCTTGGTGACTTCTTCTAGTTGGCCTTTGCCAGCAAGTGCTCCCATGCGAACCCCTTCAACGCTAGGGTCACCAATAGTTGTTTTTTCAAAGGCTTTCCCGAGTGCAATCTGGACATCTTCCACCAATTTTTCCGGCACAATGATTCTTCTTACTGCTGTACATTTTTGTCCGCACTTAACGGTGATTTCTTTTCTGACCTCTTTTATGAATAAGTCGAACTCGGCAGTGCCTGGAATCGCATCTTCCCCTAAAACCGCACAGTTTAAGGAATCCGCTTCTAGATTAAATGGAACCGAATTTTCTACAATTTGAGGAAGGGTCTTAAGTTTTTTTCCTGTTTCGAATGATCCTGTGAAGGTTACCACATCATTCATGTCTACATGGTCAAGGATCCCATTTCCATATCCGGATACCAGTTGCAATGCTCCTTCGGGTAGTATTCCAGAATCAATAATATTCTTGACCATTGCTTCAGTTAAATAACAGGTTTGCTCAGCAGGTTTTATGATGCATGGCATCCCTGCCAACCAGTTCACCGCAGCTTTCTCAAGCATTCCCCATATTGGGAAATTAAATGCGTTAATGTGCACTGAAACGCCTTCTTTGGGTACCATGATATGATGACCGACAAACGTTCCTTCTTTAGAAAGAGGGACAGTATGACCATCAACGTGATAAGGAAGATCTGGAAATTGCCTTCGTAAGCTCGCATTGGAGAATACGTTTCCAATGCCTCCCTCAATATCAATCCAACTGTCTAACCTGGTTGCTCCCGTTGCTTTGCTTACTTCATAAAATTTTTCTTTTTCATCCAATAAGTGAAAGGCGAGAGCTTTTAGCATCAAACCACGTTCTTGGAACGTCATTTTCCTTAATGCGGGATTTCCGACATTTCTTGCATGATCATACGCGTCTTTGAAATCTATTCCCTCTATGGTATGAGCAGCGACAGGATCACCGGTAATAGCATGGTGAAGCATGTTTCCATCACCTGATCCTTCCATCCATTGACCTGCGATGTAGTGTTTTACCTTTGGTATTGACATGTGGGTAATTGCTTATTTTTTGATAAATGTAAATAGATCTAAGGTTCAAATCAGCTGAAAAGCCCATGTAACTCAGAATCTATTTTGAATACAATATTTGAAAAGTCTTCTGAATTTTTGACAAAATCAATGTCAGTGACATCTATGACTAAAAGCTTACCTTCCTGATAGTTTTCTATCCAGTTTTCGTAATGCTCATTGAGACCCTTTAAGTAATCTATCCTGATTAGGTTCTCATAATCTCTACCTCTTGTTTCGATATTCTTTACAAGTTTGCTTATGTCTGACTTCAGGTAGATAAGCAGGTCAGGTGGTTGTACGAATTCGATCATGGAGTCAAAGAGCGCACGATAGTTTCTATAGTCTCTCTCTTTAAAGAATCCTTGCTTGTATAAGCTCTCGGCAAAAATGTAAGCATCTTCATAGATTGTCCGATCTTGAATGATGGTATTCTCTCCACGTCTTAACTGATTGATTTGTTCAAATCGGCTATTGAGAAAGTATACTTGTAAATGGAAAGCCCATTTGTGCATATCGCTGTAAAAGTCCTCCAGGTATGGATTGTCATCTACAGATTCGAACTCGGCCTGCCAGCCATAATGTTTGGCAAGCATTTCAGTGAGTGTTGTTTTTCCTGCTCCAATATTTCCAGAAACCGCAACGTGCCTATTACTTTGACCCATTTAGTCGTAAGTCTGAGTTTAAATTACTTCTTTGATTCGTTCCAAGTTTTGTAAGCTGCTGACGCAATTGGCCTATCTCGTTCCATTTCCTGCAATGGCTCACACTCTTTCAATGTTTCATAGCATTCTTTAGGAAGCTGTTGATATAACTCTGTCCCAGCAGTTTTCCATGCAATCATTTCATCACTTACTTCTTTTATTTTTTTTGCAGGATTGCCTACGATCAAACTTCTTCTTTCAAAAGAAGAATCCGCTTTAATAAATGCCAAAGCTCCGACGA
Source organism: Ekhidna sp. (assembly GCA_013214445.1). GTDB lineage: Bacteria > Bacteroidota > Bacteroidia > Cytophagales > Cyclobacteriaceae > Ekhidna. The sequence continues at coordinate 6,044 of JABSPG010000001.1, forward strand.
TGCTTTCTTCTCCTACAGAGCAGTTGTCCATAACGACGGCATTCATTCCAACCAGTACATTCCGTCCGATGTTTGCTCCATGAATAATTGCTCCATGACCTATGTGAGCTCCTTCTTCCAAGGTGATGGTTATGCCAGGAAACATATGGATGGTGCAGTTCTCTTGCACGTTGCAGCCATCTTCAATAATGATTCTTCCCCAGTCTCCCCGTATTGCAGCTCCAGGTCCCACATATACATTTGCTCCAATGATGACATCTCCTGTCACTGCCGCCAATGGATGGATAAATGCACTCGGGTGGATGACTGGTTTCAGATTTTTGAATTCGTAGATCATTGTTGTTTTGTTTAAGAAGCTATTACGCTCTCTCTAAAACGACAGCATAGCCTTGCCCAACACCAATACACATGGTGCATAGTGCATACTTCTTCCCAGTTTTATTCAGTTCAAGTGCTGCTGAATGCGTGATTCTGGCGCCTGTCATTCCGAGCGGATGCCCAATAGCAATAGCACCACCATTCGGATTGATTCTCTCGTCATTATCGGAGAGACCTAAAGAGCGTGTGCATGCTAGTGCTTGCGCTGCAAATGCTTCATTCAGCTCAATAAGATCCATTTGATCTAGTCTTAAGCCAGCCTTTGAGAGCGCTTTCTTGCTTGCTTCTACTGGTCCAATTCCCATAATTCTCGGTTCAACACCAACCACTGCTGAAGAAACAATTCTAGCCAAAGGAGTTACGTTGTGATTTTTTATTCCGTTATCTGATGCTACCAAGACAGCAGCAGCACCATCATTCAATCCAGAGGAATTGCCAGCCGTAACCGAGCCATCTTTTTTGAAAGCGGCCCTCAGTTTTCCTAATACTTCTGAAGAAGAAGTGGGTTTTATGAACTCATCTTGGCTGAAGATGATCGGGTCTGCTTTCCTTCTGGGAATTTCTACTGAGATAATTTCTTCGCTCAGCCTTCCATTTTTTTGTGCTGCACTCGCCTTCTGCTGCGACCATAGTGCGAATGCATCTTGATCCTCCCTCGAAATGTTGTGAAGTTCGACCAAGTTTTCGGCAGTTTGACCCATTCCATGAGTACCATAGAGTTCCTCCATTTTTGGGTTAATGAATCGCCATCCAAAACTTGAGTCGTACATCTTGGCATCTGTGCCAAATGGCTTAGCGGATTTCGAAATGACCCAGGGGCCTCTAGTCATATTTTCAACCCCTCCTGAAATGAATAAGTCACCATCACCCGTTTTGATGGCTCTATTGGCATGAATAATTGCTGACATTCCTGACGCACAAAGTCGATTGACTGTCTCGCCAGGAACTGAAAACGGTAATCCTCCCAAGAGTAGAGCCATTCTTGCAACATTACGATTGTCTTCACCAGCTTGGTTTGCACAGCCCATAATTACTTCATCAATTGCTGCAGGATCTATCGAGTCATTCCTAGTCATCAAATCTTTGATCACTAATGCAGCTAAATCGTCGGTTCGGACTGCAGAGAGGGTTCCTCCGAAATTCCCGACTGGGGTTCGTATTCCGTCAACTATATAGGTTTCTTTCATTTTTCAAGGGTTATGTTGTTTGGCAAATATTGATCCTTCACGCTTACCCTCCAATTAACCCAATTAGTAATTGATAAATTCCTTTGTTGCCTCTGGTCCATCCTTTACTTTTGTCGGAATTTGTTTTAACCTGATTACTCAACAGGAAACACTGACACCTTATGCCTAAAAACCAAAAAATCAAGTCTGTTCTTATCATTGGAAGTGGTCCCATCATTATCGGTCAAGCTTGCGAGTTTGATTATTCTGGATCTCAAGCCTCAAGGTCTTTGAGGGAGGAGGGAATCGAAGTAACGCTGATTAATTCCAACCCTGCTACGATAATGACTGATCCTGTGACTGCTGATAATATTTATTTGAAGCCGCTCACTAAGCAGTCGATCAGGGATATTTTGGAGGAACACCCGCAAATCGATGCAGTCTTACCCACAATGGGAGGTCAGACGGCACTGAATTTGGCAATTGATTGTGATAAGGCTGGAATTTGGGAAAAGTACAACGTGGAAATGATTGGCGTAAATATTGACGCTATAGAGACCACTGAGGACAGAGAGAAGTTTCGTCATAAAATGATTGAACTTGGTGTGGGTGTTTGTAAAGGTGAAACGGCTACCTCATTCCTGAAGGGAAAAGAAATAGCTCAGGAAATTGGTTTTCCGCTTGTTATCAGGCCTTCGTACACATTGGGAGGATACGGAGGAGGATTTGTCAACACTCCGGACGAATTCGATACGGCATTAAATGCAGGCCTTCAAGCTTCTCCGATACATGAAGTTTTGGTGGAGCAGAGTATACTTGGTTGGAAGGAGTACGAATTAGAACTCTTAAGAGACAACCTTGGAAACATCATTATCATTTGCTCCATCGAGAATTTTGATCCAATGGGAGTTCATACAGGTGATTCCATAACTGTTGCGCCAGCTATGACACTCTCGGATACAGTCTATCAGAAGATGAGAGACATGGCGAAGATGATGATGAATGGTATTGGTCATTTTGCTGGGGGTTGTAATGTGCAATTCTCCGTCAATCCAGATACGGAAGATATTATTGGTATCGAGATCAATCCACGGGTCTCTCGTTCGTCAGCCCTTGCTTCAAAAGCCACTGGTTACCCAATTGCAAAAATTGCAGCTAAGCTAGCGATTGGTTATAATTTGGATGAGCTTAAAAATCAGATTACAAAGAATACGTCTGCTTTCTTCGAACCTGCAATTGACTATACGATTGTCAAGGTACCAAGATGGAATTTTGATAAATTCAAAGGTTCCGACAGAAGACTTGGTCTCCAAATGAAATCAGTGGGCGAGGCAATGGGAATTGGTAGAAACTTCCAAGAAGCATTGCAGAAAGCTTGTCAGTCGCTAGAGATAAAAAGAAACGGGCTTGGTGCCGATGGACGTGAGCTAAAGGATCAGGATGCCATCTTGAAGAGTCTCGAGCACCCAAGCTGGAATCGTTTGTTCCATATTTATGATGCTTTCAAACTCGGAATTCCGTTCAAGACAATCCATAAGCTCTCCAAAATTGATCCTTGGTTTTTAAATCAGATTGAGGAGTTGATTACGCTCGAAAAGGAAGTAGAAAAGTATAGAATCGGTGACATACCGAAAGAGCTTTTGATGGAAGCGAAGCAAAAGGGCTATGCTGATAGGCAAATTGCTCATCTTCTGGGATGTTTGGAAAGTGAGGTCTACAATAAGCGAAATGATCTAGGTATCAAAAGAGTATACAAGCTTGTAGATACGTGTGCGGCAGAGTTTGAAGCTCAAACTCCTTACTATTATTCCACCTTCGAGGAAGAAAACGAATCTGAGGTAACCGATAGAAAGAAAATCATCGTGTTGGGATCAGGTCCAAATAGAATAGGGCAAGGAATTGAGTTCGACTACTCTTGTGTACATGGTGTTCTGGCAGCCAAAGAGTGTGGTTACGAGACGATAATGATTAACTGTAACCCTGAAACAGTTTCTACCGATTTTGATGTTGCTGATAAACTATATTTTGAACCTGTTTTCTGGGAGCACATCTTTGACATTATTCTACATGAAAAGCCCGAAGGTGTAATAGTTCAGTTGGGTGGGCAGACTGCTTTGAAACTTGCAGAAAAGCTGGAACGATATGGGATCAAGATCATTGGTACGAGCTTTGAAGCGCTGGATCTGGCCGAAGCAAGGGGCAGGTTTTCAGATCTACTAAAAGAGCAAGAAATTCCATACCCACTATACGGCACCATAGAAAATGCAGAGGAGGCCGTGGATCTTTCCAAAGAACTTGGATTTCCCTTACTTGTAAGACCTAGTTATGTTCTGGGTGGGCAGAGCATGAAAATCGTTATAAACGAAACCGAGCTAGAGCAGCATGTAGTTGATATTCTAAAGGATAAACCGGATGGAGAAATTCTCTTAGATCACTTTTTAGAGGGTGCAGTTGAGGCTGAGGCAGATGCTATCTGTGATGGAGAAAATGTCCATATCATCGGAATTATGCAGCACATAGAGCCTGCAGGTATCCATTCCGGAGATTCCTATGCGGTATTGCCTCCTTACAATCTAGGAGATTTTGTTATTCGCCAAATTGAGGACTACACCAAAAAAATTGCAGTGGCATTAAAAACAGTTGGCTTGATCAACATACAGTTCGCTGTAAAGGATGATAAGGTATATATCATCGAGGCAAATCCACGGGCATCAAGAACTGTCCCGTTCATCTGTAAGGCATATCGGGAACCGTATGTAAATTATGCTACCAAAGTAATGTTGGGAGAGAACAAGGTAACCGATTTTGATTTCAAACCTTACAAGAAAGGCTATGCAATTAAAGAACCTGTGTTTTCTTTCCACAAGTTTCCTAACGTGAATAAAGAGCTAGGTCCTGAAATGAAATCAACAGGAGAAGCGATCTACTTTATAGATGATCTAATGGATGATTATTTCATGGAAATCTATGCTGAGCGAAACTTGTATCTGAGCAGATAAGTTTAATAACTATGCTAAAAATAATTATCATCCTGATATTGATAGGATACGTTTTTTATCGTATTACTTCATTTATATTTTCTGGGATGTTTAGAGGATTTACTCAGAACGATCAGTACGGGAGACAACAGTCCTCCAGTGGCAGAAAGGCTCCAAATAGTAATGTGAATATAGATAATTTTCCTTCCTCAAAATCGAAGAAAGATAGTGATTTTAGTGGGGGTGAATATGTGGATTACGAGGAGGTAAAGTAGAAGAAGGAATCATTTCCGGCAAGCTAAAAGGCAACTACAATTAGAATCCTTTTCCCAATTATCGCTTAGCTTTGTCGGCTCACTGAGATAGAATTTGAATGGCGTGGTTTAATCGACAAGATAAAGGCATACTTACGAAGACTGAAGACAAGAAGGAAGTTCCTGATGGACTTTGGTACAAGACTCCCAGCGGCAGCATTATTCATATGAGGGAGTTGAAAAACAATTCATATGTCTGCCCTGACGATGATTATCATGTTAGAATCGGCTCAAAAGAATATTTTGAGATTCTGTTCGATAACAATGAGTTTACTGAGTTGGATGAAGACTTGACATCAGGTGATCCTCTTAAGTTTGTTGATACAAAGAAATATCCCGATAGAATTGCTGCCACCCAAAAGAAAACAGGGTTGAAGGATGCTGTTCGTAGCGCAAGTGGTAAGATGAACGGTTTGGACTTAGTAGTGTCTTGCATGGACTTTTCATTTATTGGAGGTTCTATGGGGTCAGTCGTGGGAGAGAAGATTGCAAGAGCAATTAAACACGCTCGTGAAAACAAGATTCCGTTTTTGATGATTTCAAAATCAGGGGGGGCAAGAATGATGGAAGCAGGATTTTCTCTAATGCAATTAGCAAAAGCATCTGCTCAGTTGGCGTTACTCTCCGATGAAAAAATCCCATACATATCTTTATTGACGGATCCAACAACAGGAGGTGTTACTGCTTCCTACGCCATGCTGGGAGATTTTAACATTGCAGAACCAGGAGCCTTGATCGGTTTTGCGGGTCCACGTGTCATCAGAGAAACAATTGGCAAGGATCTCCCGAAAGGTTTTCAGAGTTCTGAATTTGTTCTTGACCATGGATTTCTAGATTTTATTGTTGACAGACGACAATTGAAATCTAGACTCACTATGCTCTTGAAAATGTTGGTTTAGAGCCAACATTTTCGATAGAAGTGTGTTTCGAGATAAGTTATTGAAAAGGTTTAGTTTATCGGCGAGTATGGATGTCTTTATCAACTATATTTGCCTCGATTTTTAAATAAAAGGTTTTAGACATATGTCTTCAATTGTAGTTACTTCAATCATCGCTTTTACGGTACTAATTCTCCTTTTGGTTTTGGTTCTCCTTTTAGCGCAATCCAAATTAGTTCAATCGGGCCCTGTGAATATCACAGTGAATGGAGATACGGATAATCCCATGGTTACGACAGCTGGCTCTACGCTTTTGTCTACGCTTTCACAGAAGAGCGTTTTTCTTCCTTCAGCTTGCGGAGGAGGAGGTACTTGCGCAATGTGTAAATGTACCGTAGTAGAAGGTGGAGGAGATGTTCTTCCTACTGAAGTGGGTCACCTCAGTAGAACCGAACAGAAAGAAAATGTGCGTCTTGCATGTCAGGTTAAAGTTAAGAATGACATGAAGATTGAAATTCCTGAAGAAATTTTTGGAATTAAGAAATGGGAGGCGACAGTCGTAAGAAACTGGAACGTGTCTTCATTTATTAAGGAATTTGTGGTAGAGATACCTGAGGAGATGGATTATGAAGCTGGAGGTTACATCCAGATCGAAGTTCCAAAATGCGAGGTAGACTATAAGGACATAGATATTACTGCTCATCCAGAAGAGCATGAGGATCCAAATCGTTTTCAGGAAGAGTGGGATAAATTTGGTTTGTGGGATTTGAAAATGAAAAACGATGAAACCATTGAGCGAGCATACTCTATGGCCTCATATCCTGCAGAAGGTAGAGAAATAATGTTGAATGTTCGAGTTGCTACTCCGCCATGGGATAGAGCTAAGAATGGATGGATGAACGTTAATCCTGGTATTGCATCTTCTTATATTTTTGGTTTGAAACCAGGAGATAAAGTCACGATCTCTGGACCTTATGGAGAATTCTTTATCAATCCTTCCGAAGCAGAAATGCTTTATGTTGGTGGTGGTGCAGGTATGGCACCAATGCGATCGCATCTCTATCATTTGTTCAAAACATTAGAAACAGGCAGAAAAGTCACCTATTGGTATGGTGGTCGATCCAAAAGAGAATTATTTTACTTAGATCATTTCTATCAACTAGAAGAGAAGTTTCCAAACTTTAAGTTTTATGTGGTTCTTTCAGAACCATTAGAGGAAGATAATTGGGTAGAGAAAAAATCATTAGATGATCCAGAGGGTGATGGCTTCCTTGGATTTGTACACCAAGCCGTAATTGATCATTACTTGAGTAAGCATGATCAACCTGAGGAAATTGAACTTTACTTCTGCGGACCCCCATTGATGAACCAAGCAGTGCAAAAGATGGGAGAGGATTTTGGGATCCCAGATGAAAACATCAGATTCGATGATTTCGGAGGTTAATAGAAACTAAATGAGGAGAAAGGCTTTGCAGGATTGCAAAGCCTTTTTTGTTTAAATATGAAATTCTTGTATTAATGCAAATGTGAAGATGTTCAATCTCCGATTCATTTGTGGAGCGATTATCTTAGCCAAATGGATTTGAAACTCTTTTTTAGCCCTACCGCTGTTGATGTCGATCAGGCACCTTCATCTTTTCAATCTTCTATTTATATAAATAGAGATAAGATGCCCGATCACGATGGAATGGACATTGCATTGATCGGTCTTTGCGAAAAAAGAGGCGAGGGAAACGAGACTTATGATGAGGCTTCAGTTGAAGCTGTCAGGGGAGAGCTATACAAGCTTAAGAAGGGATTTGGAGACTATGGTGTTATTGATTTAGGGAATTTTAGGAATGGACCTACTCTAGAAGACACTTATTTGAGACTAAAGGAAGTGTGTGCGTATCTCTTGGAGAAAAATATCATACCAGTATTATTTGGAGGAACACATGATCTGACGATTGGTCAGTACTATGCTTATGAATCTTCAGAAAGATTAATTTCAGTCTTGAATGTCGACAATACTATGGATCTTGAGTCAGAGGGTGATCCTGTAAGACAGCACGTTAGTCAGATATTTAAGCACAGTCCAAACTACTTGTTTAGTTATTATCATTTAGCTTATCAAAGCTATCTGACAGATCAGAAGTCACTAGAGCTTTTGGATAAGCTATCTTTTGAGTCCATTCGCCTGGGTGTATTAAAGGAAAATATTAAGGAGATGGAGCCGATAGTCCGCGATGCAGACATGATGTCTTTTGATCTTTGCGCACTTCAGGCTTTCTATGCTCCTGGAGCGTCTGATTCGAAGGTTTATGGACTTACTGGCGAAGAGGCCTGTCAGTTATCTTGGTATGCTGGCCAGAACGAAAAAATGAGTTCTATTGGATTCTACAATTATGATCACAAGTGGGATTCAGAGGACCTTAAGAGTGCTTTTGTTATTAGCACCATGATTTGGTATTTCATTGAGGGCTATTACCACCGTAAAGGAGATAAGAATTTCAAATCGAATGATTATTTGATGTATGAGGTTCACCTAGGCGGAGAACCAGAGACCATCAGGTTCTATAAGAGTAAGTTATCGGAACGATGGTGGATGGAAGTCCCAAATCCAGAAGCTCAAGGCTTGTTTAATAGAAACCGAATGATAGCATGTAATCAGAGTGACTATGATTTAGCACTGCAAGGGGAAATTCCAGATCGATGGATGAATTTCTTCAACAAAACCTAATTTCTAGTAGGCATCACAATCCAGAGAATTAGATAAACGAGTAAACCTGGAAAAGCAGCGCTCACAATTGATAAGACTATATATGCAATTCGGACAAGTGTGGGGTCCCAGCCTAGGTATTCTGCTATTCCTGCACAAACTCCGCCCAACATTCTATCATTTGATCTAAAAAGTCGATTTGCCATTTCCATAGTGTTTACTTATTTAAAGATGTTATTTTTTTGGTAAAACTGGCTAAGCTGACAGTGCCTAATTTGTCAATTAATGTTCTTGGAGTTGCTTTTTCAATTTGAGAGGATTTGGTTGGATTTAATAAATCAGCAGAATAAAGACTTTTCGCATTCAGCGTAATCAAACATGCCAGTAGGATGCCTAGCAAGATTAGCAAGGTCTTATTGATTCGCATGTTGGTGTTTTTATTGGACATACTAGGTGTTTTGCAAACTACATGCCAATATTTATAACTATTTATAAATCAGTGTTTTAAAATCTATTTTCGAATATAAATTGTTCAAAATCGCACAACTGTTTTCAGGTTTTGTACAGTTGTATTTTACCTGATTTCCATACTAGATCTTGAAAAGAAAATATAAACCTCAAACAAGTCTATCCTCTCAATTGCTCTGGAGAGGATCATTTGAGCACGGATCTTTTTACTGGGAATTTCTTTGTTGAACTGAAACCCCTGGTTAACCCCAAAACATAAAAAAAAGGCACCTCTTGCGGAGGCACCTAATCACCTAATCACACTGCTGAACGCATTGTTTTCTTCAGCACAAATATAAGGGTTTGTTACGTGTCTACGGTGAGTAAAATTTTGGATATTGAATTAAGTAAAATGCTTAATAGAAAAATTAAGTGCTCTCTTTAGCCGGATTCACATATTTTTATGATTGATGAGATTTCTTTTTTTACTTGCTGGATAGATGTCAAGTATCGAAAATCATAAGTGGATATTGGATTCGGTTCCTTACGGTATTATCTGCCTTTCAAGAGAAGGCGTGGTATCGTATGTGAATGAGAAAATATATGCTTTGTTTTCTAGGAACGCTAGGAAACCTCTTACTGGACTGAAGTACTCAGATATCAATTGGCTGCAACTCAAAAAAACAACAGGAGAAAAGCTAGATCCATTCTTTATATATACTGATTCTGGAACCAAAGACGATGCTTTCTTTAAATGTGTCAGCATTGGTCAAGGAACTCAAAACTGGTTTGAGGTACATATTTCATTTGCTGAAAGAACTGATCCTGGAAGGGGAATTGTGTTGACCATTAAAGAAATCTCTCAACAAGAGCCGACTAATCTAACGACGAATGTTGAGAATGACGATTCTGGTAGATATCAAATTTTACTAGAAAACATTGATGCGGTGGTTTGGGAAAGTGGATTCGGAACAAAGACTTTTTCGTACATAAGCCCGAAAGTGGAGGAGCTTTTCGGCTTCCCAAAGAGCGATTGGTTCCAAGAAGGGTTCTGGCAATCAAGAATTTTTGAGGAAGATAAACAGCATGTGATTGCGTATGAATCCCAAAAGGCATTAGAAGTTCAAAACTATCAACTGGAGTATCGATTGCTGAATAGCAAGGATGAAATTGTCTGGATACGAGACTCTGTTGAGGTAGTAAAGGAAGGTGGTAAAGCTGTTATGTTGCGAGGCATGATGCTTGATATTTCTGATCAGAAGGAATCAAGAATGCTTTTGAAGGAAAGTGAGAAGCGATATCGTGAGTTACTAGATGAAGCGCCATATGCAATCATGGTGTACAATCAGGAAGGGATACTTATTGCGGCCAATGCAAAATGCGAGGCGTATTGGATGATAGATTTGAATTCCTATATTGGGAATTTTAATGTTTTTGATAATGATATTTTTATCAAAGAGCCTCATAAGAAAGCTGTAAAGGACAGTTTTGGCGGCAATTCTGGCGAGATCGCATTAGATCTACATCTTCCACATACTAAGAAGGATAAAAAGTTCAGGATAAAGTACTACCCACTCCTTGACTCTGATGGCAAACTCGAAAATGTAATTTACTTCACAGAAGATATTACTCAATATGTGCAGGCTGGTGAAGACATAAGATATCAGGAGTCCTTAAAGCAAGGCATCCTCAACGCATTGGATCAAGCTATTCTAGTGGTAAATGAGCAGGGTAAAATCATCAATGTGAATCAGAAGCTTCAGAATTATGTTCGAATGGCGCCAAGCAGCAAGCTGGATATTGGGTCATCTGTGTTTGATTTCATAGAACTTCTGGAGGATGCTGAGATATTGAAAAGCGGTCTGAAATCAATACTGAGTGAAGAATCAAGGGTGCTTGATCATGAAATAAAGATGGCCGATGATAAATGGTATAATATTCGAGCTACCCCGCTGAAAGAGCCATTTGGTGCGGTAATCACTTGGCAAAACATAAATACGCGGAAGGAGATTGAAATGGCACTCGAAAAGTCACTGAGGAAGTACAGGAACATTTACAACAAAGCGCCAGTGATGATGCACTCCATTAATGAACAACTGCAGATTGTTTCTGTCAGTGATTTTTGGCTTGAAAAGATGGGCTATGACAGGAATGAGGTCATTGGTAAGACTCCTGCTGATTTTTTGGCTGATCAGTCAAAACCACGCAGTGCAGACAATATGAAGCGACTCTTCACGGAAGGTTTTGTAAGGAATGCGGAGTATACTTTTAGGAAAAAGAGTGGAGAGGAAATCGATGTTTTATTAAGTGCCGTTGCTGAGTATGGAGAAAGTGGAAATTTCGAACGATCGATTACTGGGATGCTAGATGTGACTGACCTAAAGGTGACTGAAAGGCAATTGCAAGAAAGTCAGTCTAAATTGCTCGAATCGCAACGGATATCAAAAATTGCCAATTATGAATTTGATGTCTTAACCGGTTTGTTTCGACCCTCCCCAGAGATGGTATCTCTTATGGGTTTTTCTGCAAATGATAAGCATGTTTCAGTCATTGAAAAACTGATTCACCCAGATGATCTGAATGAGTTTAGAGAAAGACTAAATGCTTGTATCAGTGAGGGTAAGGAGTTTTTTCACATCTACAGGATATTCCATCTAAGGTCTCAATCTCTCAAGTGGATTTCGGGAAGAGGAAAGATGTTGAAAGATAGAGATGGCAGAGTGGTAAAGATGATAGGCACAGTACAGGACATTACCGAACAAAAGCATACAGAACAGCGAATAAGAAAACTATCTGATAGGGTTTTGTTGGCCACTGAGATTGCAAATCTCGGTGTTTGGGAATATGATCGCGACAAGGATGAGATTTTCTGGGAGGCACAGATGTACTCCATCTTCCCAGATGCGAAGGCTCCACTTTCCTTTGAAGAACTTTCTCAATATTTCTCAAAAGGGGATCAAAAGGCTGTCAACACGAGTCTTGAAATGATCAAAACAGGGGTCAATTTCTTGGAATCAGAAGTGAAAATGCATTCCTCAAAAGGAGATAAGTATCTAAGAGCTTATACCAGAGTGTTGCGAGATGAAAAAGGTAAGCTAAAAGGAATGGTGGGAGTGGTTTATGACGTTTCGGCGGATAAGGAACTCCAGAAAAAATTAGAAGAATCCCTTGAGGAGAAGAATGTGCTAATAAAAGAGGTGCATCATCGAGTGAAAAATAATATGCAATTGATTTCTTCAATCTTGGCACTCAAATCTTATGAACTGGATAGTGATTTGTCCAAAGCCATATTTGAGGAAATCAATGATCGCATTAAAGCGATGGCTGTGATTCATGACAAACTCTATACTTTCTATAATGTATCAGAGATCGATATTTCAGAGTACTTGAATCACCTTGCTAAAGAACTTCAGACGATTCTGTTATCGTCGAATTTTGTTATCGAGGTGGAGTCCGATCCTGTAGTATTCGATGTTGAAAAGGCGCTGCTAATGGGTTTGATCGTTAGCGAGATGGTTGGAAATGCTGTGAAGCATGGATTTAAGAATCGAACAGATGGAATCGTTTCAGTTCGTTTTGGGAAAAGCGATCAAGGGCATCTACTTAGTGTGGTTAATAATGGGGAAAGAGTCCCACAAGACGTTGTTGATAGTAGTACTGGACTTGGTATTTCTCTGATAAAGACATTTACAAAACAGCTTAAAGGAAAGCTATCTTATGATGAGGGTAATGGGCTTAAAGTCCATTTCTGAAGTCAGGGGAGTATTGCAATAGAGTTTGTATTAGACCACTTGTAGTTTTAGATCCAATCTTTCGCATGATGTTTCCTTTGTGCGCATTGACTGTCCTCACGCTAAGAGCTAGATTTTCAGCAATCACTTCATTGGTTTGATCTTTCATCATTAAAGAAAGAATCTCATTTTCTCTTTCAGTTAACGAGTCAATGCGATTTGCCAGGTCATTTGTCTTGTTTGAAAATAGCATGGAAATCATTGCCTCATTGTAAAAGATGTCTTTTTCTAGTGCTTTCTTAATCGTTTTCAATATTTCAGACGACTCCATGAACAAAGTAATGACTCCATTGATGTCATATTTCGACGTATACTGGATTAAAGAGGGTAGGATTTTGAAAGCAAAAAGAACGATAGGAATGTCTACCTCATACGCTTTTACTTCAGATGGTCGTATGGTCTCTGAATCTATAATAATCAGGTCAAGTTTTTCATCGAATTCTGATGCCAATGTGCACTCCTGAGGGTAAAGCTGATCAATCAAGACAAAAAGATAATTAGCAATCGAGCCATTTTTAGAAGCGATGAAGACCTGTTTCATTTTGTACCTATTCTTGTGGTATCCAATTGTAATATCTTATAATTTCTTCTAAATTCGGATTAATCACGAAGAAGCAATGGGAAAAATTTTAGTAGCAGAAGATTCTTTGATCGTAAACCAACATATAAAACATGCCCTTCAATCTGGAGGTCATGAGGTTTTGTCGGTTTACTCTGGAAAAGAAGCTGTTGCTGCAGCTGAGGAACATGATCCTGATTTGATATTGATGGACATCATGATGGAAACAAATTCGGACGGTATCGATGCAGCTTTCGAAATCAAACAAAGCTTGGATATTCCCATCATTTTTCTGACTGCTCTTACTGATGAACCGACTATTCAGAAAGCAAAGTTTAGCTTGCCGTTTGGGTATGTTGTCAAGCCCTTTAATGAGGCCGAACTGCTGTCAAATATTGATGTGGCCTTATATAAGGCCCAAGCAGAAAAGAAAATAAAGGAGAGTAGTGAGCTATTTCAGGCAATAATCAATTCTATCGATAAGGCGATATTCCTTTTGGATGCTAATGGAATTATCAAGTATTCAAACTCCATTGTCGAAGAATTGACTTCTCTCCCATTCGATCGACTGATGAATAAACCAATATCAGAGGTTCTTAATTTTAAGGATTACCGAACGGGAGAGCCCATTAATGTTGTTGGAGAGTCTAACGTTTCTGAGTTGGAACTAGTACTGGAGAAGGGGGAACATATCTATGGCGACTTCTATTCACAAAATGTCTCTCTTGATGAAGAATACACACTATTCTTTTTCAAGGATATTACGGAAAGGGTGAAGATGAATGAGGTCAATGAGGAAATGAAGAATCGCAGGCTTGCTTCTTTTATTGATGGTCAAGAGAAAGAAAGAGAGAGGATTGCCAGAGATCTACATGACGGTGTAGGTCAAATTGCAAATATGATTAAGTTGTCGGTAAAAAGAGGAGAGACGGGTGATGGGCTTGTTGATATGGTTGATCAGTTTCTAGATGAAATGCGCAAAGTGACAGATGGTTTGCTACCTACTTTACTGAGCGATTTCCCCATCGAAACTTGCGTGAAAAAAATTGTAGAGCAGGCCAATAATTCTTCGGATGTTGAATTCGGATTTCAATCAGATGATCTACCGGATTTAGATATGAAGTATAAGGTGAATATATACCGCATAGTACAAGAGAATGTCTCTAATATCATCAAGCATGCAGAGGCACAAAATGCTTCAATACAGCTTTATGGATTTAGTGATCATATACAGATGACTATTGAGGATGACGGAGTTGGATTTGAACTTGGAGATTATACGACAGATACTTCTCATCATGGGATACAAAACATTCTTTTTAGAGCTCAAGTTTTGAAAGCAGATTGTAATATTGATACCCAAAAAGGGAAAGGGACCTTTATCAGCATAAACATTCCATATAATGAATAAGACTAAACTATTTCTTGTAGAAGATCACGAACTTGTTAGAAAAGGAGTTCGGAGTATCATTGATTTGGATTCGTCTATAGACATTATAGGTGAATATGACAGAGCTAGCAAAGCGATTGCGGCCTTGGATGAAGGAAATATGCCAAACATCATCCTTATGGACATATCTATGCCTGAGATGACAGGATTAGAGGCGGCCAAACTTATCGGGGAAAAGTATCCTGATCTGAAGATCATAATCCTGAGTATGTATAAGGATGAGCAGTATGTAATGGAGGGGTTGAATTTTAACATTGCAGGATATGTAGTAAAAGACAGTGTTGCTGATGAAATTCTTATTGCCATTGAAAAGGTGCTAGCAGGTGAAAAATTTTTTAGCAGAGAAGTAATCGATACCGCACTCAACTCTTACAAAGAGATAAAAAAGGAAAAGAAGAAGGCGGACAGTGTCCAGTTGACTAAACGCGAATTAGAGGTTTTGAATGATATTTCAGATGGCCTAAAAAGTCAGGAGATAGCAGAGAAGCTTTTTATCAGTGAAAGGACAGTTGAGGCGCATCGAGGAAACATTATGAAAAAGCTTCATGCAAAAAACATGGCAGAACTCATAAAGAAAGCCATGAACCTTGGACTGATAAAGTCTTGATTATTAGTCATTTTTACTATTCAAATACACGGGGCATTTCTATCCACTAGTACTGCCTGAAATATTAAGTTTGTACTCACACAATCATATAAGCCGACCTGACTTTAGAATTTGAATAGGTTATGATTTTTTATAATACTCACCAAAAGATAGACACCCTAAAATCAATTGTACCAGACAGTTTTGTTTTTGTATTGGACTCTACGGACAGGTCTTTTTTGTACAAATCCAAGGACAGTGATATATGCGTTGATTTAATTTTTGGAATCGATGAAACACTTGGGCTCGATAAGCTGACAAAGAAGTCCTCTTATCATTCGCACGAGCAAGGAAATTCGATTTTAAAGGTTCAACGCACATCATCGAACACCTTTCTGGGGGTGTGCCTCTCAAAAGGTGATTGTTCCGCTAGGCAAGTAAAGGATCTGGATGCTTATTTCAAGCGAACAGAACTAGTCAATTGATACACTAGTCTTTTTCTAAAAAGTTTCCTCGCCAGACTAATTGTGGCTAAATAATTCAAAAGTTGTTCTAGAGTTATGTGAATGATTGCTTTATCTTTCTTTTCATTACTCTTTGAGCGCAAATGAGAACTACTATTATCATCGTTTTACTTTTTCCTTGTCTTGGTTGGGCTTAGGAGTATCCAGTTGTAGAAGCGAAAAAAGTATCGAATGTCTCGAAAGCAAGAGTTAAGAAAGGAGATAAGGTCTCCCGAGATACTGAATTGATCATTGCTGAAAAGGGATTTCTGACACTTGATGTTGAGTCTACGATGCACCTTAAATTGGGCCCAGGAAGGTATGATATTGAGCATGAAGCAGAACGTCACAATGCCTGGTATGCCACGCATCTTGAGTTGACCGCTTTTCTGAAAAGAGAGAATCTCCTAGGCTGCAAGTTTAGGTATAAAACAATGTCTGTACCTGGCAGTAATAGACACTATGAAATGGATCGGATTGAGCTAGACCAAAAAGGCTTGGTCATACTAGAGTCTGATTCAGATTCCTTAGTTGTTAATTGGAATAATCCAGATTACAAATACAAAGGCAAATACTTTGTGGTGATCAGAGACTTTCACAACAATGGATTTGTAGATGTAATCGAGAGTATTGGTAATTCTATTACACCATTTCCTGCAAAATATGGACACAGACATATGTTTTATAGCATAATCGCAAAAGACTGCAGGGCTAGTTTAAGGTACAAAATTGAGGTGCTGTCAGTTCAATCTTCAGGATTGGATCAAACAGTCTATATCAATTACGATCAATAAAATCATCTTTGAATTATAAAGAAAGTCTTTATCGCGGCACCTGGTTTAGGATAATTGGCAAATCGAAAGCCAAAATATCAAAGTACCTGGATATTGACTATCCGAAAGGCGAAAGCCCCCATGGCAAACTCCTCAAAATCGTAGCTGATGACCAATTGAGTATCGCATGTTGGGCAAACCATCATGCACAGTTTGTGTGGGTGCTTGAAGAGGTCCCAAATGTGGAGCTACGGTCGAGATTTTATCCTTTTGCCACATGGAACGTTTCAGTTCCTTATGCGTAATTTCTAGCGAATGACCGCAAACTGGGCAATCGACAAAAGCAAATTGACTCTTTTCGAGGATCTATGGAAACGGGATTTTTTAACATTTTCATCCTTTAACAGATAGGTAATGTATCTCAACCAATCATATTAACCAGAATTAAATAAGAGTTAGTTCTTTTATAGCCCTAAGGACGGAAATACGTAACTTCAGTAATCGATTCTTTTTGCAAAATCCACGCCCAAGCTCCATGATGAAAACAACCTTACTATTTCTTTCCATTACCTGCTATCAGTTCCAACTTAGTGGACAAGACCTCCCCGAACTTTTCCCTTCCTCTGTACAAGAGCTAGATTTTTCCCAAGCAGCCAAGGCAGGGTGGGAGAAGAGAAATATGCTACCAATGCAGATGAATAGGGGTGAAATTCAATGGGAATCTATGACTTCAGATCAAAGAGCCCTTTTCGATACTTATCCAGAGGTGTACAAAGACATCTGGGATATTGTGGGTGGAGGAGATGGCTGGTACAATAGTGGAGGCCCGTACCAGGTTACCGCCTCCAGTTCGCTGAGTTCGCAGGGGACGAATACGTACGAAGCAATAAATGCCCATGATTTAAATTACGAGAATGCCTGGGTGGAAGGAGCTAAAGGGTATGGGATCGGTGAGTATTTAACGTACCACTTCAAAGCTGCTTCACCTAGAGTGACAGATATCATCATTGTAAATGGATATGTGAAGAGTGTATCCGCCTATCGAAACAATTCACGTGTAAAGAAACTGAGAGTTTATCTCAATGACCTCCCTCTTGCTGTCTTAAACCTAGAAGATAGAATCGCCAATCAGGTTTTCAAATTGGATCCTATCGGTACTAGCGATCGTTCAGACTGGGATGCGATGGAAAAACTACCAGATTGGAAACTAAAATTTGAGATACTGGAGGTATACAAAGGGACTAAATATGACGATGTAGTTATCTCAGAGATTTACTTTGATGGGATGGATGTGCTCTGCTTTGCTAAGGGAACAGAAGTCCTCATGGCAGATCAAGACCTGAAACCTATAGAAGCCTTGAAAATAGGTGATTCTATTACCTACGCGGATATCCAGACGCAGCATATGAAGAAAGCTCGCATTGAGGGGTTGGAAAAAGTAATCCATCATGACTTGGTGAAGTATCGGTTTGAAAGTGGACGGACGGTCACTGTGACGCAAGACCACCCCTTTCAGGTCAGGGATAAGGGCTGGGCTTCCCTGCAGCCAAGGAAATCGAGCCAATACCAAGGGTTTGATCGGATCGCGACGATTCAAATCGGTGATTATTTCCTGACTTACAAGGGATCCGACAGACTTGTAGCGATTGATCCTATCAAAGGAGCCCAAGAGACCTATACCATCACCCAACTGAGTCAGGGCACTAACTTCATAGCTAATGGACTCATTGTAGGTGTTGAGGTAGTGAAGAAAAACCACATGCAAGCGACCTCCGCCAAAGACCTACCTAAGGAGTAGATACAAAAAACTAGCTATATTAAGTCAAGGCGGATGGAGAGCATCTGCAACTGTGGGAAAAGACCTTATAGTTAATCTGATCTATTTAATCTGAGATCGGGATAAATTAGGAATAAGGGTCAATGAGTGGAATAGGTTTTCAAAAAAGGATGAGGTGTAATTCAGCAGAAAGATTTTGAAAACGTACTAAGATTTGTACCATTTAGATTGAAAAACCCTTCATATATTAAAATAGAAGGGTTTTAAGTGAACTCGGAGGGATTCGAACCCCCAATCTCTTGGGCCGTAACCAAGTGCATTATCCAGTTGTGCTACGAGTCCAACGGGAGCGCAAAACTAATAACTGCGCAGTAAACTTTCTGCTAATTGTCTAGTATTCTGAAGTGCTGAGTTTTTTCGGTCGCTTTGGTCTCTGGGATTTGATGTGGAGATTCAAAAAGCCAAGGCGTCCTTAAGCCTTATGCTCTGTCTTCTGCTTACCGAAAGCTCAGTATCGTCTTGCAGCCAAATTTTTAGAGCCCCGCTATACCATGGATCTACTCGTCCAATAAAATGGATGTTTACAATCTGTTGCCGATTGATTCTGAAGAAAACACTTTGATCCAGTCTGCTCTCCATGTAATTCAGAGACTTCAAAATCATGGGTTTGTGGTTTCTGAAATAGATTCTTGTATAGTTACCTACGATCTCTAAAAGCTTTATTTCTGAAACGTCAACAAACCAGCAGCGATCTCCATCTTTTACAAAAACACGGCTATTGGTGTTTATCATCCCTTTGTCTGACTCATTGCCAGCCAGAGCACCGGCTCTGTTTTTCACTTTTTGGATAGCTAAGTCCAACCGATCCTCATGAATTGGCTTTTTCAAATAATCTATGGCATCCACATCAAATGCTTTCAGTGCATATTGATCATAGGCGGTAGTAAAGATTACGTCTGGTATCTCATCTACTTTCTCAAGCAGTTCAAAACCATTGATTCCCGGAAGATGTATATCTAGAAAAATCAAATCTGGTTTTTCATCTTTGATCATTTTTAAGGCTTCTTCACCATTATTGGCTGTGCCAACTATAGAAATGTCATCATATGGCTCTAGTAAATGAGCCAGTTCTTCACTAGCCAAATAGGAATCCTCTATAATGATGCACCTCATGCGTTCTGAAGTATTTGAATGGTTGCTGTCACAGTATTATTCTCGGTGTTTTTAATGGAGAAAGAGAATGATTCACCGAAGAACATTTTCATACGTCCCACTAGGTTTTTTAAACCGATTCCTCCTTCTGAGGTTTGTTTTTTTATCCTCCCAGTATTGATAACTTCAATGTTAAGCTTTTCATTTTTAAGGTGCGTCTTAACCTTGATTAAGACAGGCTGATCTGTTTTCCCCAATCCATGCTTCACAGCGTTTTCTACTAGTAGTTGGATGACCATTGGGGGTATTCGCCTATTCAAAGTGGACTCATTTACTTCCATCTGCACTTGCATCCGTTCTCCATATTGGATAGATTCTAACATGAGGTATTGATCCACAATGTGTAATTCTTCGGAGAGTAGAATGTTCTTTTGAGTACCTGCATCGAGGATATATCTAATGAAATCCGAAATGTTTGTGATCATGTGTCTCGCTTTTTCTGGGTCTAGTCGCACCAAGGATCTTATGTTGTTGAGTGCATTGAACAAGAAGTGTGGATTTATTTGGCTTTTCAGAACGTTAAGCTCTGCTTCTTGAAGTCTTTTAGCCAGTTCGAGTTTTTCCAACTCTTTGAGCTGTTTTTGCTTTGAATTCCAGTAGAAGTAATAGCATAGAAACCATACCTGAAGATTGGCCCCTGTATAACCTGTGTAAAGGAAAAAGTTACTTGTTGAAATCGGGCTCGATGTTATCGCAAATTGAATTGATTGGATGACCGTCGCGGATAGAAATGAAAAAGGCAAAAAGCGGAGAAGTAAATGAGAAAATTTTAGAGCTAGCCAATTTCTTTTTTGCAGGATAATTCTCAGAACGTGAGA
>JABSPG010000010.1:0-22436 GCA_013214445.1 Ekhidna sp.
CCTGATTTTAGAAGACCCTTTTCAGCAAATAAGACCTGCAGTTTATGTGATAGATGTAGATGAAACGCAATGGATACAAATACGACTTGCTGAAAATACTTCCCTGTCTCAGGCAATCGCAAAAATCGAGGATGTCTTCGCAGGAATTCTCCCCAACGTACCCTTTGGGTTTGAGCTGACTTCCCAAAAGTATCTCACCAAGTTTTCTTCACTGTCTCAAGTCAGAAATCTATCCAGCACATTTGCCTTACTGGCAATCATCATAAGTTGTCTAGGGCTGTTGGGTCTGGCATCATACGTCGTAGAGTCAAGAACCAAAGAAATTGGGATACGGAAAGTCCTAGGTGCAAAAGTCAGCGAATTGGTCCTAGCTCTTTCATCGCAATTTGGCTTGATGGTGCTCATCGCTTGTGTCATTGCCATCCCAGCGAGTTACCTATTTATCAATCAATGGCTGGAAAGCTTCGCCTATCGAATCGATTTGCAATGGTGGTATTTTGGGACTGCTGCATTAATTGCTATGGTCATCGCAGGCATTACCGTAAGTAGCAAAACCATACGAGCAGCATCCATGAACCCCGCCGAATCATTGAAAGATGAGTAGTCAACCACCTAAACTCTTTCACAGATTTTTCCGATGGTACTGCCATCCACGATTGGTGAAACCGATCGAAGGTGACCTAATGGAACTATACGATGAGCGATTGGAGCAACTAGGCAAAAAGAAAGCGGACAAATTATTTATAAAGGACACCCTTCTACTGTTTAGAAAGGACATTATTAGACCAGCAGAAGGATCAACAAAACTCAACTATTACGGCATGTTTAAGAATTATTTAAAGACTTCCATCAGAAACCTTATAAATCAAAAAGGATATACAGCAATTAACATTTTTAGTTTGACGATAAGTATGGCACTTAGCATGCTTATCATCCTCTTCATCATCGATCAAGATCAGCAAGACGAGTACAATCCCAACGCGTCAAATATTTATCGAACTAGTACGCTTTTTCAGGAAGAAGATAGCGAGCGGCTGCTCGGTACCTCTCCTTACGAGCTGCAGGAGCTTATTGAACTCAACAATGAATATGTGGAAGAATCCGCTCAGATCATAAAAACTAGTGGTACACTTAGACTTGGTGAAGATGACATAAGCTTTGCAGGACTCTACGCGTCGAATAATATTTTGAGTTTCTTCCACCTGGATCTTGTTGAAGGCAACCAACAAACTGCATTAGAGAACGGGGTAATTGTCTCCAAAACACTAGCTGATAAGCTTCTGGGAGAGATATCGCCAATTGGAACGCTCATCACTGTTGACAATCTAGGTGATTTCATCATCGCTGGCGTAGTTGATGAAAGTAACTACCAAACTCACCTTTCATTCGATTTAATCCTACCCATACAGTCTTTCGTTCAGAAACCGCAAAATAAGGTTTTACTCTCCGATTGGGAAGAGGGGTCTAAAGTGTTCTACAACTACTTTCGACTGCAACCAAACACCAGCGCGTACCTTCAGTCCTCTCTGGCGACTCTAGAAGGGAGATTTCCTGAAGAAAAAAGAAACCAGTTTACATTCAAACTCCAACGGCTAGATGAAATAAATCTGGGTTCGGTCATCCCGAATGAAATTGGAACAACTACTCCCGCATTTGTCGGATACTTCTTCGCAGTGCTCAGTCTGGTGTTAATTCTTTCGGCCAGCTTCAACTATATGAATATGGCCATTGCTAGAGGGCTGAAACGCGGAAGAGAAGTTGGAATCAGAAAAGTGCTAGGAGCAGACAGAAAAAAGGTCATTGCCCAATTCTTAGTCGAGGCGCAGTTGGTCATTTTCATCTCGTTGGTAGCGGCTTTCGTGCTTCTACAACTGCTGGTGCCCATTTTCAATAACCTGAAAATTCTTCGAGACATTGATGGAGCCATTACCATGAATTTCAATGGCAACTTATCAGTATACATATCATTCATTGCTTTTGCGCTGATTGTTGGTTTCGTTTCAGGAATCTATCCTGCACTCTACCTGTCTTCATTCAAGTCGATATCAGTACTGAAAGGAAGCTCAGGTTCCAAAAAATCTCCACTTTCCCTCTTTCGAAAAGTATTGGTTTTCTTCCAATACGCTTTCTCCATCATATTCATCATTACCGCCATTGTGCTGTACCAGCAAGCCAAAATTTTTGATAAAACAGATTATGGATTTCAACATGCAAACATCATCAATGTGCCCATGAGGCGGTCTGTTCCATATGAAGTGTTTAGAACAGAGCTGCTTAAAAATCCGCAGATAGCAGGGGTGTCCGCTGTTTCCCAGCTTCCCGTCATTTCCGCCTTCGAGGAAGTAGAGTTAACCAGTCGATCAGATCAGGAATCAATTACCAAGTCTTCCGTATTTAGTATTGACCCTTACACCATCGACAACCTTGGGTTAGAGCTGCTCACCGGACGAAATTTCTCCAGCACAGATCTCAATGAAACCGATAATGTGCTTATCAATGAGAAAGCCATGCAAAGTCTTGGCTTTGCAAATCCAGAAGATGCCATCGCAAAAGTGATAGACCTAAAATCTGTAGACAAAGAAACAAGGCAGGATATCACACAAAAGAAGAAAATCATTGGAGTCGTCAAGGACTTCAACTACCGATTCGTTTTTATGGAAAGCGGGCCGCTAATGATGACTTACGAACCTAGTACTCTAAATACGATCAACATCAAGCTTGCAGGAGTTTCGCCTAAAGCAGGTGTGAAGATCATCGAGTCTGTCTGGGAAGATTTTGACAGCATTCATCCATTGAACTATGAGATCTATAAATACCACATGGATGACATCAATTCAGAATTCGGCGAGCTGGTAAATATTATAGGCCTTGTCTCAATGATCGCGATACTCATTGCCAGTCTTGGCCAGTTCAGCATGGTTGTTCATCATGTACAATTAAAGACGAAAGAAATTGGCATTCGCAAAGCGCTGGGTTCAGAGCTCAGTGGACTGATGCTTGGATTATCAAGAGGATTCCTATGGGTCATTGCATTGGCCATTATAGTCGCCACACCATTGGCAGTGCTATTAAATATCGCCTGGACAAATAAGCTATACAATGCACCTGATATTTCATTCTTCAATGTCGGCATTGGGGTGGGGGTTGTTTTGATCATGTCACTTGGCACCATTTACCTACTTGTGTCAAGGGCAGTTCAGGCAAACCCTGTGGATTCATTAAAGTATGAATAACCAGCCGCCAAAACTCTTCCACAAATTCTTCCGGTGGTATTGCCATCCTCGGTTGGTGAAACCAATAGAAGGCGACCTACTAGAACTGTACGAAGAGCGAGTGGAACAGCTAGGAAAACGGAAAGCCGATAGACTATTTATAAAGGACACCCTGCTGCTGTTTAGAAAGGGCATCATCAGACCAGCAGAAGGGTCAACAAAACTCAATCATTACGGCATGATAAAACACAATTTAAAATTCAGTTGGAGGAATCTGACAAAGCAAAAAGGACTATTTGCGATTAACATTTTTGGACTGGCCGCCGGCATTGCTACCTGTCTCATGATTACACTTTTTATCATGGACGAACTCAGCTACGATAGGCACAATGCACATGCTGATAGAATCGCAAGAGTCATCTTAAAGGGGGAGGTTCAGGGCGAGGCAATTAACGAGGCAATCTCACCTGCAGCAGTTGCTCCGGCGTTCAAAGCCGAGTTTCCTGAGGTGCAGGAAGCCACGCGTCTAAAAGAGACAGAAGTACCCTTGGTCAATTATGGAGGCAAGCGCTTTCGTGAAAGCAGATTTGCCTATGTTGATTCCGATTTCTTTTCTGTATTTACACTACCATTTATCAAAGGCGATCCTACTACTGCACTGACAGAGCCAAATACCCTTTTGATCACAAAAAGTGAGGCCGCAAAGTACTTTGGTGAGGAAGACCCCATGGGAAAAATCTTAGTCTTTGAAGATTGGAACAAGAAGTTTGAAGTGACAGGAGTCATTGATGATATTCCCGGTAATTCGCACTTCCATTTTGACCTCCTAGGTTCTATGACAAGCTATGAAAGCATCAATAATAACGATTGGCTTGCCAGTGACTTTCATAGCTATGTACTGATCAAAGAAGGCTCAACATTCTCTGCTTTGCAGCAAAAGATTCCAGCACTTGTCAATAAATACATGGGCGCACAGCTTAAAGATGCATTTGGCATCTCAATGGCTCAATTTGAAGAAAGTGGAAATATGATAGGTCTATACTTGCAGCCCCTGCTGGACATTCACCTCTATTCAAACCTGGCACCACAATCAGAGCTGGAGGCTGGTGGTAGCATCGATACCTTATACATTTTTGGCATCATCGCTTGCTTCGCACTACTTGTTTCCTGCATCAATTTCATCAACCTTTCTACCGCCGCTGCATCGCGCAGAATGAAAGAAGTAGGGTTGAAAAAGGTGCTAGGTTCCGGAAAGAGCCAGCTAGTCGCTCAGTTTTTGTCTGAAGCATTTTTGACGACTATGACAGCCATGATTCTTGCGGCATTAATGATCGCTTCAGGGCTACAGCTATTCAATGACATTTCTGGAAAAACATTTCAGATTACCGGTTTGCTGGCTCCAAATATCTTACTTCTTTTTCTGCTTTTTGGTCTAGTGATTAGTATTCTGTCGGGTATCTATCCTGCCTTTATTTTGTCTTCCTTCAAACCGCTATCAGCACTAGAAAACAAGGCAAGCACCAATGGGTCCGCAGCACTAAGAAATGGTTTAGTCATCTTTCAATTTGCAATATCCACCCTACTGATTATTGGAACACTGGTTGTAGATGGGCAGATGGAATACATTCATGAAAAAGACATAGGGTATGAGAAGGAAGGACTGATCATCGTAAATGAAACGGGGGTTTTGGCGAAGGATGATCAAAAAATCCTGAAAGAAGCACTGCTGGCTCACTCACTTGTAGACAATGTTTCCATATCGAATCACATCCCTGCAGGGCCTACCAACTCCAGCATGGACAATGTCTTTCTTGGTGAGGGCTCTGCAGATTTTAGAAGATCTCCGGTGTACCATGTAGATGAAAGGTATATCCCCACCATGGGTATTGAAATTATTGCTGGAAGGAATTTCTCGTCAGATTTTGGCGAAGAATCAAATCATGTGATTGTCAATCAAACCTTTGCAACAACCTATGGACTAGGTGTAAATCCGATCGGAAAAACGATAGAAACGACACGGGATCAGACAGGAGAAAAGAAGAAATCGATTGTCATTGGGTTAGCCAAAGACTTTCATTTTCAATCGCTTCATAGAACCATAGAGCCTCTGATAATACGCAAACAAGAAAGTACAGGCATGATCGTGCGGGCGAAAATGTCAAACGTTCCCAAACTGCTTTTGGAAATAGATGAGATGTGGAACAAGTTCAATACAAATGAGCCATTTAGTTACGCGCTGCTAGACGACCTGTATACACTGACCTACACGGACGAGCAAAATGTAGGAAAGTTATTCAAGATCTTCGCTATACTCACCATTTTCATTGCTACGCTAGGATTGTTTGGCTTAGTCACGTTTATCATTGATCGGCGCGCCAAGGAGATAGGTGTCAGAAAGGTGCTTGGGTCTACAGTCAGAGAAGTTGTTTCACTCCTTTCATTGAATTTTCTGAAACTGATAGGGATTGCTTTGCTGCTAGCCTTTCCCGCCGGCTATATGCTGATGAACATTTGGTTGGAAGATTTTGCCTATCGAATAGAAATCAACTGGATAGTATTTGCCACTGCCGGAGCAATCACCCTTCTGATATCTTGGCTTACCGTAGCAACCAAATCGTGGAAAGCAGCTCGTGTAAATCCGGTACAAGTTCTCAAAGATGAATAATCAGCCACCTAAATATTTCCACAGATTTCTTCGTTGGTTTTGCCACCCTGATCTCATCAAGCCGATTGAAGGAGACTTGCTAGAGCTGTATGATGAGCGTGTGGAAGAATTTGGGAAAGTGAAAGCAAATCAAATGTTTCGAAAAGATGTGCTCCTGCTTTTTCGAAAAGACATCATCAAACCAGCAGGCGGCACTTACAGACTAAATACGTACGGCATGTTTAAAAACTATTTCAAAGTCACATTCAGAAACCTTTTCAGGCAAAAACTGTATGCCTCGATCAACATCGGTGGGCTATGCCTCGGTATCGTAGCTTTCCTTTTGATCTTTGTTTACGTCCAGTATGAAAGGTCATTTGACTCCTTCTACCCCAATGCTGATAGCATTTACAACGTCTATCAACAGCAACCAGGTAATCAATCACGTGGAACTGATTTTTATGGAGTGACTCCTGCGGGTCTTGCCCGAGCGATGGAACAGGAGTATCCGGAAGTCAAACATGCCACCACGATGCATGCCTTTTCTACACTGATCAAATCCGAAGAGCACCACCACTTGGAGCCTGTCGTAATTGGAGATGAGCAGTTCTTTCGTGTTTTCGAGCATCAGTTTATAGCAGGAGACCCAAAAACCGCCCTGGAGACCAAAGAGGGAGTAGTACTGACGGAATCCTTTGCGAAGAAACTGTTCAAAGAAGAAGACCCTATTGGAAAGGAAATTGGATTTTGGGCTGGGTCAGCGTATGTGACGGGCATTATAAAAGACCCACCGAAAAATGCTTCGATTAGGTTTTCAGTTGCCCTCAGCATTCAAGCAAGCACCTACTATCAAAGCGAGTTGCAGTTAGAAAAATGGCAAGGAAACTCATATCATACGTTCTTTACTTTGAACGAAAAGGCAAATCCTAAAGCCCTTGAGGAGAAACTACAAGACCTAATAGCTTCTCGTTGGGTACATGAGGATATGAAGAACAGGTTTTTTGTCCAATCACTCTCTGGGCTTCACTTGCGAGCAGGAGTAAATGAGGATATCGGGCTAAAAGGGAACCGGAAGCAGCTAAGCCTCTTTAGCATCATTGCGATACTGATCCTCGTGCTGGCATCCATCAACTATATGAATCTGGCCATAGCAAGATCCATTGGCAGAGCGAAAGAAGTAGGTCTTCGAAAAGCCATTGGAGCCAGGAAAAGTCAACTCATTCTTCAGTTTTTGACTGAGTCTGTATTTCTGTCAGTTCTGGCGTTACTCCTAGCTATTGGAATCACCTACCTCGCTCTTCCCATTTTTGGTAGGTTGGTCGAACGCCAAATGGATATAAACCTTCTTTATGAATTGAATCTGATCCCGATACTCTTCGCTATGACGGTAGCACTTGGACTTATTTCTGGAAGCTATCCTGCACTTTTTATGTCTTCCTTGCGCCCGGTTCACGTACTCAAGGGTAAGTTAGGAAAACAGAAGTCTGGCGGTAAGCTCCAAAAGGTCCTGATCGTTTGTCAGTATTCGATCTCCATCATTATGCTGATAAGCACCCTTCTTGCCTATCAGCAAATGAAATATATTCAGAATAAAGATTTGGGAATAGTGAAGGAACAGATTGTGGCAGTATCGGTCAGAGGAAGTGCAATGAATGAAAACATAGACCTGATCAAACAGGAATATCTTAGCTTGCCTAATGTGACGGCTGTAACCTCTGTCAGTAGTTTTCCAACTGATATTCGATCCAGCACATCACTGAATCAAGACAACACAGGAGGAAATATCTATCGATTCTACACCGATAATAATTTCCTCAATGTCTATGGTGTGAAGTTGGTAGCTGGAAGATTTCTTGATGCTAGCATGCCTACAGCAGAAGAAAGAGATTTTGTTATCAATGAAACCGCCGCAAAGGAGCTAGGCTGGACGGCAGAGACAGCCATAGGAAAGGAATACATCAACGGAGATGGGGATCGAAAGAGAATTATTGGTGTGATCGCAGACTTTCACATGCACAGCATGCACCTGCCCATTGCGCCGCTGATCATCGGAAAAAGGGACCAACCTTCATACCTGGCAGTAAAATTGGGCAGTGGCAGCATTGCACAGACACTTGTAAGCATGGAGGAGGCTACTGAATCGTACTCAGACTATCCCTTTGACTACCAGTTTATGGATGAGCACTTCGATCAACTCTACAAAGAGGATTTACGTCAGGGAGAATTGCTTGCATACTTTACCATCTTGGCCATGCTGATTGCCGGTCTCGGATTATTTGGGATTGCAGCTTTCGAAGCAGTACAAAATCAAAAGGAAGTAGGAATTCGTAAGGTGCTTGGAGCAACAGTCAGTGGCATTGTCTGGCTCTTTGGTAAGAAGTTTTTGAAGCTTGTTTCCATCGGATTTTTCATTGGTGCTCCAATCTCCTGGTTCTTTGTTGATGGGTGGCTAGCAGACTTTGCCTACCGAATCACCCCTAGTTGGTGGACATTTGCCGCCGGTGGACTATTTGCTGTGATAGTAGCCTTTATCACCATCAGTTCTCAGGCAATGAAAACAGCCTTAGTCAACCCCGTGGAATCGTTGAAAAATGAGTGAGGAGATCGGACCATTATCTGGATTTTGAAGATTAAGATCTATTAATTCCGTATCCAAAGGACATTATTAAATCGCCAAAATTTGATGTCTAGGAAGATTTAAGAGCCGATGAATAATCAGTCTTCAGCATTTTTTTTAGATACTATAACTGGATTTTAATCACAGATCTCGTATAAGATTTCTTCCTCCATCTTCACAAAGCGATACTCTTTCTTTGTGAGGTTTCGCCAGGTAAGGAAAGAGACCACCGTGGAGCCAAGTAAAAGTGTACTTAGAAATATGGAGACACGCCACTGAAGATTCGTATTCTCAAACTCGCCCCCTATCCAGATCAGATAGTTCATACTTATAAAAATTAGCAAACTGTTGACAGTCCAGCTGCGGCAAACACGTGATCGCATACGACCATACTCGTACAGAGCCTTTAAGTTGCTTGATTTATAAAAGATCAATGACTTGGCCTTTTGGTACTCATACTTTGTCTTGAAATACTTTTTAGAAATTTTGATATTGACAAGTTTATCAAAAAGGTAATCACATATACGATCCATAATGATCTCAGAAACAAAGACAAACGGAAACAAGATCAGTAGACAAGCAAATAAAAGTCCATCACTCAAGTTTTGAATGGCTGCAAACTCTACGTAAAACCAGCTAACCCCAAATACGTCAATGGATAAAAGAAAAATCCACAAAAGCGCCCCAGTGCCAGCGATAATTAGCTCTAGGTAGTATTGATAGTCTTTCATTTGCGAAAGTTAGTACCACGCTGCAAAACGGTATATACCCAAATTCAAAAAATTAAACCTAGTAAGACCTTAATGCTTTCACTGAATGGCTAGCGAAGATCTAAGAAAATGATAAACTAACTGTGGACAGCAAAAAACAAATAATCACAACTATACATATAGTTTTATTACTATTTATATAGTTATAATTGCGTATGGTCAAGCATTACATCAAAGCAAGTATTCGCAATTTCGCTCGTCACAAAGTATCATTTCTCATTAACCTTATCGGTTTAGTTGGTGGGCTAAGCTCGGTTCTATTCATCTTCACATGGGTAGCTCATGAGCTCAGCATGGACAAGTTTCATGCAGATGAGGATCGAATTTTTAGACTTGTATCTGGAAATGCTGGAAATGAGACCTTGCTAAATTCTTCTCCACGTTTTGCCTCTCAGCTGACAGAAGCCATTCCTGAAATAGAACTCTTGGCCAAAAGCTCCTGGAGTTCCCTTCAATCGAGCTTGATCGTGGAGAAGGAGGTATTTTCAGCTATTGGTGAGTTTGGAAGTGACGATTTTTTCAAAATATTCACCTATCCTCTGTTAAGAGGCCAAGGATCAACCGCTTTGGCAAAACCCAATGCCATTGTATTGTCTGAGTCTATGGCTATCAAATTGTTTAACACGCTTGATGTAATAGGAAAAAGGATCGAATGGAGATGGTTTAAACATACAGAAGAAGTAGAGATTACGGGAGTATTTCAGAAACTACCAGCCACCTCATCAGCCCAATTTGATTACGTCCTTTCCTTTGACATTTTTGAGCGTCGATTTAAAGACAGAATCGATAGAGGAAACCGGCTTGGTAGGACATACATCAAACTAAGCGAAGGAGCTGATATCAACTTGGTCAATGAGAAGATCGCCGCTTTTACAAAAGCTACCTATCCAGATTTGACCTTGAAACCAGCCTTCTTAATTTGCTATAGCGGCTTCTACCTAAATAACTTCTATGAAGACGGTAAGCCTGTTGGCGGTCGAATCGCTACGGTACGGCTATTCATTCTCATTGGGGCTCTCATCCTGATTATCGCATGTGTCAACTTTATGAACCTGTCCACCGCCAGGGCCTCACTACGAACAAAAGAAATAGGTGTAAGAAAGGTGATCGGCGCTTTCAAAAATTCACTCATTCAGCAATTCCTAATTGAATCTATCCTGATCTGTTTTATTGCTGGAGTCATTTCATTGATTGCCCTTTTCACATTATTCCCTTTTTTTGAACAACTGGTCGGAAAACCTATCCCACTTCCAGTTGATATCCAGTTTGTTTTCAGTTTCTTAGGCATAGTCTTGCTTACAGGGCTCATTTCAGGCAGCTATCCAGCATTCTATCTTTCAGGTTTTCGTCCATTGCAGGTGCTAAAAGGACACCAAACACCAAGCAGTGGTAATCAATGGTTTCGAAAGAGCTTAATCATTTTTCAGTTTAGCATTTCGTTTGTGCTAATATCATCCGTATTGGTGATCTACTATCAAATGAAATACATCCAAACTAAGAATGTTGGATACAACAAAGAGCACATCATCAGCTTTCTCACCAACAACATGAACCGAGAAAAGCAGCAGTCTTTTCTGGCCGAGGCAAGGAAAATCCAAGGAATAAAAAAAGCCTCAGGTATTACCCATGCACTCTTTGGCGGGCAGATTGCTGGATCAAATATGACTTGGAGAGGAAAAGATCCAGAACAAACCACCTGGTTTGAATGGGGATATGTAGATATGGACATGCTGGAGCTATTAGAAATCAGTCCAATCCAGGGCAGGTTCTTTTCCCGAGACTTTGGCGATGAGCAATCAAAAATTGTGATTAATGAAGCCACCAAGAATCTGATGGAAATGGAAAATCCAATCGGTGAAAAATTTACCATAAATGGGACCCCATATGAGATTATTGGGGTCGCAGAAAATTTCCACTTTCAATCACTTCACAATGAAATAAAACCTACATTCTTCCGGCTCAATAGCGGCTATTCCATGAAGCTCGCTATCAGATTAGATCCTACAAAAACACAAGAAATCCTCCGTAAACTGACCGATCTCTACATTGCTTTTAATCCGGGATTCCCGTTTGAATATGTCTTTCACGACCAAGAGCAAAAGCGGATGTATAAAACAGAGCAAAGAACCAGCATGCTTTCAAGGTATGCAGCAGGTTTGGCTGTTGTCATCTCATCCCTGGGGCTGTTTGGGCTCATCAGTTTTTTTACCGAGCGACGCGCAAAAGAAATGAGCATCAGAAAGGTACTTGGTGCTTCTTCCAGTGCTTTAATTGCCGCGATATCGAAGGATTTTACATTCCCGATTCTGCTTTCTTCCGTTGTTGGGATCATGGTTTCAGTCTTTGCACTAGAGTACTGGCTGGATGGTTTTGCCTACCGAATCGAATTACAATGGTGGTACTTAGCGATAACCATTGGAATTATGTTGGCGATCATCTCGATCACCACTAGTGGTAAGCTGATTAAAACGATAGCTGCCAACCCTGTAGAAACGCTAAAAGAGGATTAAAACAAAACTTCACACTAAATGATCGCATCCAATAAGCACATACACAAAAGAAACATTGGAGTAGACATCCTAAGAGGGGTGAGTATTCTTGTGGTGATTCTACTGCACATCAATATCCACTTTGGACTGAAGAACTCCTTCCTTGCAGAAGCACTGCCACCTAAACTATTTTCCTTCCTTTTTTGGAACGGGTTCTATGGAGTAGTGATCTTCTTCACCCTATCGGGCTATTTGATTACCTCGAGCGTCCTGAAACGATACGGATCTCTTTCCGAAATTAACCTCAAGCAATTCTATTGGTTTCGGTTTACGCGAATCATGCCTCCGCTCATTGCACTACTCATGGTCCTCTCTACGCTTCATCTTACCGGTGTTAGTGGCCATGTCATTAATCCTGAAAAAACCTCTTTACTTCGAGCGGTATTTGCAGTGCTTACCTTTCATTTCAACTGGCTGGAAATTCAAGTAGGATATCTACCTGCCAACTGGGATGTGCTTTGGTCCATTTCCATCGAAGAGTGCTTCTACCTGTTCTTCCCGATTGTTTGTTTGTTCTTGAAAAAGGACTGGCAGTTTGTATTCATCTTGATTGCGTTCGGGATCATCTCACCTTGGGCACGAGTGGAGTTGTTTCCGGATAGTGAGCTTGCTTACAAAAATCACTTGGCGTCCATTGACGCCATTGCTATTGGGTGCATGACCGCCATCCTTGCCCATCGTTTTTCATTCCCCAGAAGATGGAACTTAATTTTTCTCTTGCTAGGAACAGCACTCGTTGTGCTCGTTACTTTTTTCAAAGGAATTGTCTGGCGAACAGGAATTGCCCCAATCGGACTTAATGTGACCCTTCTTTCCATTGGAATCTCGATGATCCTCTTATGGCTACATCAGCGACAAAAGAGCGGTATGCAAAAAGACTATTTAGCTTTTAGATGGCTAAGAAAAATGGGCGAGTACAGCTATGAGATCTACCTAACTCACATGTTTGTTGTGATATTCGCTGCGCAACAGATTCGACGGCAAAAGCTGGACGAATCGTGGTTTATCCCGCTATTACTTGTCTGTGTTTTAATTTGTTACCTCTTGGGTTGGATCATTTCCTCGCAGTTTTCAGAACCATTAAATAAAAAGCTTAGAAAACGACTAAGAGCCTAGTTGTAATAGTCAATAATTCTGAGCTAGATAGTCATTGAAGTCGCGCTCAAAGTCTTTCACAGAGAGACCCAAAGACTGAGCAATGTCTCCGTTCGTTCGGATCAAATCCAAGACTGAATCCCAACCAAATGTTTGCTCAATGTATTCAATGAGAAAGTAGCCCAATACGTACTTCAATTCAAAGGTTCGATCCTTGTCTATTGACTTTAGAGTAATCTTTTTCCTTTTCTTCAAGCCCTTATGCTCGTAAGGAGAGTTAATCCATTTGCAACACCCTTTGTAGGTGGCAATGCCCTCCCAAAGCCACCCCACAGGATTTTGGGTGTCAGGGATCATACTCAGATGAATGCAATGGATAAATTCATGCAATATCAGCTCAGCGGTATCATCTATTTCTCCCATGATCTCCTTTGCCACCACGGTGGAGAGCATACGAATTTCGTTAGTGTCCCATGCTCTGCCCATCTGCCACTGGGGTGCTCCAGGAGTAAGAACAGCGTTGTGATACGTTTCCAGATTTGGATAAATCCGAATAGTTGTCTTGGGAAAGTCTTCAAGCCCAAACTGCTCGATAAGACTGCTGTAATTAACTTCCAGTTTTGATGCTACGTCTGGGATCAACATTGTATCAATATCACTGTATTCGAAGATGAAATGCTCCGTTTCCGTCCGGTTGGAGAGCGCTTCTTCGGTGTGAATCGCTAACTCGTTCAATGCCTCGTTCCGATATCCATATAAGTCGGTTGGCCATTCGCTTCTGGGTCGAATGACTCGAAAACTTTCCAACTGGTCGTCCTCAAAGTTCAGCACCAAATAGTAGGTAGAATCTGTATCGGTTATCTCGACCTCCTCCTCAGAAAAAAAGACCGTAGTAGCAGGCGCTCCATCTACATATGGAACAAAGGCTCGATCAATATCCGAATCATAAATGGTGAATAGTTTCCCTTCCTTCAAATACCAACGACTTTTAAAAAATGGTCTGTTTGGTCTGACACCTACATCGTAATACCCAACAAATTGATCTAGCGAAGGATAAGCCGTTTTCTGTCCAAATGCTGGCAGAGTAACGATGAGTAGAAAACAGGTTATAATCGGATGCATAAGTTAGTGAATGTTCTACATCGACAGGCAATATTGGTGCCAACGCCGATAAGGAACAATTCTGAGCTTCCTAGGATTATATGTGTATTGTAAATACTTTACTCAGTCAATAGTACCAATCACCCTACTTAGCCCACATGATTCACCTGATACAATACGACGCAAATAGTTTCTGGGAAAAGCACGACATCAATCCTTCAGAAGCAGCAGAACTTATTGATGCAAAGAAGATCAACTGGATAGATGTTGATCATGCCGAAAAACTATTGGTGGAGGATACCTCTAGCTTCTTCAATGTACATCCGTTAATCACAGAAGATATCCTCAATACCGACCACCTCCCAAAATTTGAAGCATTTGAGGATCACATCTTTCTGTCGCTAAAAATGCTCCGATATGATAGTGAAAGCAACCAGATCACGCAAGAGCACCTCAACATCGTATTGTTCGAACACCTATTGATTACCTTCCAGGAAGGGCTACCAGGAGATGTTTTTGACGACCTGCGCAAACGGCTTTCAATGGGCAAAGGAATCATCAGGAAAAACACCATTGAATACCTATTGTATCACTGTCTGGACGCTGTAGTAGACAACTACATGGACATCAGTGAGCAGCTTCGCAAGCAGATGGAAAATATCGAAGCGGCACTGATCACCGATACACAATTTGATGCGCCTGAAGAGGTCATTCTCCTCAAGAAAAAGGTCAATACTCTCAGGATGTATACGCTCCCGCTTTGGGATGCATTCAAACAGATGCAGGCAGAAGGGTCAAAGTTCTTCCATCCGGAATCGAAGGTGTACTTCGAAGACATCAGTGATCACATCAAATTCTTGCTCAGCTTTTTCGACACGGCAAGGGAGATGCTTCGAGACATCATGGACCTCTATCAGACGAATATCAACAATGAGATGAACAAGGTGATGAAAACGCTTACCGTGGTATCAGCCATATTCATCCCATTGACCTTCATCGCTGGTGTGTATGGTATGAACTTCGATTTCATGCCAGAGCTGCATTACGATTGGGGATACGCCTACGTCTGGGGAATGATGGTTTTCACCACTATCGCCATGGTCTTCTACATGAAAAAAAAGAAGTGGCTGTAATTGACAACTACATCCGGTTCGGGAAAAACACCAGCTGAATGAAGTTGAACTCCATGTTATCAAAGGAAATTTGCTGCGAATCTGTTATCTGCATATCCAAAGCAGGGAAATAACGAAGACTTGTTCGCAGTATAATGCTTTGATTTCTGTCTGGACGGATGTCCCAGCCAAAGGTGATTCCCCAGTCAATTCCGCTTTCTTCTAGATCATGTGTCAAAATTCCATCTACCGATTCCTTGAATGAAAGGCGCTCGTTAGTTATCACTGGCCCAATAAATGGATCAAAACCATGGTAATCCAAAACGTATTTTGTCACTTCCAAACCAAAAGACCTCCTTCTTAATGCTTGGTTCACTCCATACACATCTACGCTGGAGCCATACCCCCGATAAACTAATGCTACATTCAGATCGGGTTTGTGCCAATAGTATCCCAGACTAAAGTCGCCCATTAGGGATATCCCATAGTTTTTTACGAATGGGCGATTTTCCTGATTGTAAGAAGATTTACCCATCCACCAGGCAGACGAAAGACCCGCTCCGATAAAGAAACCATTCAGCTTGCCTTCTTTCGCCAAACCATTGATCCATTTTTCTGTCCGACCAGACTCCCAGCTATCTTCGGCACCCACTGTGGTATCAAACATAAACTTTAGGGCGAAGGAGGCAAAAAGAGGTGGCGTCTCTATGGCTCTAAAGGTGAAGCGATCAAAGTAGTAATCTTGCCTATTTGCATAATTCCATGTAATCCCTGCCTCAACAACCTTGTTCTTATGCATGTAAGAAAGGCCTGCGAGGAGAGGCACAGAAACATGTGTCAACTGTGGGCCTTCACTCAAAGCAAGTAGGTTATTGTCCTGTTCAAAGTAGTTTGGCGCAAGCGATAGGCCAACATATGGTCTAAACTTACCATACTCCAGTTGCCAAGGATAGAATTTGAATACCGTCTCTACCCCGGTGGTAAAAAAGATATCTTGATTTTGTTCCTGAACCCGAGGAAACATGATCGGAATGGCGATGTAAATATCTGCATGGCCCCAAAAATGAGTACCCCCCATAACAATCCTTCCCCTTGAAGTAGATGGCAGATCATATGATTCAAAAGAGCCGTCTAGCCCATGAATGAACGTGTTCCCTCCGATGCTAGTCTGAATATCAAAACCTACCAGATTCTGGGCAAACCTGTGACGCGTTTGCTTCTCCACAAAAAGCTGGGCATGCAGGGGTGTCAAAAAAATAAGTAGCAGAAAGAAAACAGAATTAGTGATGCGCAACCTCATCTTCTTACCATTTAGTACAGTCGTAACCTTTTTTCCAAGATCGTGTTTCGCACCGCTTTTACAAAAATGGAGTTACTGAACTGTAGATTTTAGAAGATGGATTGAATAAAATTGCCAAGGGAGGCACCCAAAGACCATGACTACAGGAAACCTACTCGACATATTGATTCTTTTCGGATCCATACAAGGATTCATTACAGCGGGGTTGCTCTTTTCTCGAAAACACAACCAAGCTAGCCAACTACTGGCCTTCATCTTACTAATCATATCACTTGCTTGTCTCAATATCTACTTTCTACATGTGCTTCCGTCTGAGACAAGCGCACTGTTGGGGATCATTGAGCGAACCGTGCCACTGATAATCATTATGCCACTTGGACCACTCATTTATTTTCATACCAAAGCGTACTTGGGTCATGAGTTTTCATTCAAAGAAGAAAAACTTCATTTCTTGTCCACCATACTAGATATACTCCCCTCTTTCGTATTTATCATATGTACGGTACTCTATCTTTTTGGACTCATCTCCTCCTTTGAGCCTATCGAAATTCGGCAAATAAATACTGCCTATGAAAAATATGTTGACATCCCCCGATGGCTATCGACCAGCATTTACCTATTGCTAGCTTACAGGGTTGTTACGGGTCAAAAGCAAGAAACGACGAGGTGGCTCAAGCAGTTTTTAGGAGTCTTTCTGCTTTTTCAAGTCATATGGCTCCTGCATCTCATTCCCTATATACTACCACCAACATCTAATTGGCTACTGTACTATTTGGGCTGGTACCCTATCTACGTACCGCTCACGCTGCTGGTATACTGGCTAGGGACTCGAGGCATCATCCATCTGAGAAATACAAGAAGTTCGACCTTGGATAAAGATGAGATGCGCCTATCAATCAATATCCTGACCGAAGCTATAGAATCAGAAAAACTGTTTTTGGATTCAACTTTGTCATTAAACAGCATGATCGAAAAGACAGGTCTTCAGCAAAAAGAAATTTCTGGAGCACTCAATCAATACTTAGGAAAAAGCTTCAATGAGTGGATAAATGGTTACCGCGTTGAAGAAGTGAAGCGAAAACTAGCTGACAGAAAATATGATCACTTATCCATTACGGGAATTGGCTTGGAGAGTGGATTCAATTCTCAGGCTACATTCCAACGAGCATTCAAAGCTGCCACGCAAATGACACCAAAGGCATACCGAAACTCCTCGGATAGAAAGTAAAGAATGCTCAATTCTAGATTTGAGTAGAACAGTAGTTATGCTTTTGTTCTATTTGGAAGAAAAAATAAGATGACTAATAGACTATTTCCAGTAACGGCCTTATTCCTACTACTAGCATATGGTTTAGTCGCTCAAGCCCCCACATTAAAAGCTCAAGTGGAAGGAAACCTCCATCTGCAAACGCTTAGTGATCGTGAGGTATCAACCATGAGCAAGGACATTAACGAACAGATGAAAGCGTACAACATCCCAGGAGCAAGTGTAGCAGTTATCAATAATGGAAAAATAGATTGGGTAGAATCGTATGGAGTAATCGCTAACGGAACAACCGAAGAAGTCGACGAAAGTACGCTATTCCAATGTGCGTCCATAGGTAAGTTAATTACCTCGATAGCTGCATTGCAGTTGGTAGAACAGGGATACATCGGCTTGGATGATCCAGTAAACAACAAACTAAAAAGATGGAAAATCAAAGACAATGAGCTTACTGAGAAACAGCCAGTTTCGCTTCGCCACTTACTTTCACATAGTTCTGGTCTTCAGGATTCTTACGGTTTCTTAGGATATGCTCCTGACGAAGAGGCTCCTTCGATCTTACAGGTCCTAAATAATGAGAAACCTTCTAAGGGTAAAAGGTCATTAGAAATAAAGACCGTCCCAGGCACAGTAGAAAAATACTCCGGTGCAGGGTACGTCATCATTCAACTACTCATCGAAGATCTTACAGACGAAACGTTCGAAGCATATGTGTCCGAAAACATCCTAGCACCTATTGGTATGAATAATACCTACTATGATGATAACCCGGAAGCAAAATTAGCGCATGGGCATAAGGCTAAGGGCGTTCCATTAAAGGAGAAGAAATATCATATCTATCCCGAAAAAGCTGCTGCAGGTCCTTGGACTACCGCACATGATTTGGCTCTGCTGATCATTGAAATACAGCGAGCGATGAAAGGAGAGTCAACACTTTCGATAAAGGCCTCAGATGTACAAGAAATGATGAGTCCGCAGATTAACAACAAAGGACTAGGTGTAAACTTGAAAGGATTTGGAGGTACTCAGGCTTTTTGGCATGCCGGACAAAACCTTGGTTACACTGGACTATTGTATGGTACCCTTGAAAATGACTCAGGCGCAGTAATCTTACTAAATACGGACGCTGGCGAAAGATTCATGCAAGAGTTCATTTCTAGCGTTGCAAACACCTACCAATGGCCGGTAATGAGATCCTACAAAATTCTAGATGTGAATAAAGAAGATCAAAAAAACATGCTGGGAACATACTATTCCAGCGTGAAGGACTCCAGGTTGTACATCAAAGAGAAAAAGGGTCAGCTATATCTATCCAAATCTGAGAAAAGAAAAGGATATCGCCTGTATAGGGTAGGTGACAACCACTTTACCTTCAAAAATGCCCAGGATTACTATAAAGTCTGGTTTGAATCCAATTTCACTACTCTGAACTTCTTAGAAGGGCTGGGCAAAACGGTTAGCCTTCAAAAAGAAAAGCAAAAAGACACCTAATGATCTCCTGTACATACGGAAATCCCCATTAATTCAAAACCAAAAATGAAACGTATATATTTTATTATTTGCTTAGTTGCATACCAAGGTATAACTCAGCCTACGGACACCCTAAAGACACACATCCTATCGCCCGCAGAAATGCGGGAGGACTTTAATACTTACCGAAGAATGATTGAGGAAACACACCCTGGACTTTACAGGTATGCATCCAAATTGGAAATACAACATCAATTAGACAGCCTTTCAAACGCCTTCTCGGAAAGTATGCCCTACTACACCTTCTACAGAGCGATAGCAGATTTCAATGGAAAGATCAAATGCGCTCATTCATACGCTATACCCATGCAAAGCATTGACCAGTACTTGATTGCAAAATGCAAGACTGTTCCTTTCTATCTTCATGGAATTGGCGACCAACTTTTTGTCATTTTTAATGGCTCAACGAATGAAGAAATTAAGCCCGGTTATGAAATCACCAGTATTAATAATCGATCGGTAGATGAAATTAGGAAACAGATCTACCGATTTGGCTGGTCCGATGCAGAAATAGAAACAGCCAAAGTGAAATACATGAGTGGAGCCTACTTCTGGATGATGTACTATCTTTTTATTGAACAGCCGGAAACATTCAACATCCAATACAAAAACTTAGAAGGAAAGGAAGGTGAGATAAAATTACCTGCGCAGCTACCCAGGGTCACGATGGCTAATTACAAAAAGAACCCGGTAAACAGCGAGATGCTGAGGCTGCTAAAAAGGAACAAACTGGCTAACCCCTACCGAATCGATATACTGAAGGAACCTACCAATACAGCAGTTTTAACGCTGAGCGCATTTGGAGGAAGAGGAATGCATGATGAAGATGTTGCGCAACAAAGCACTCGAAAGTTCATGAACAAAGCGATGAAGAAAATGCAGAAGGCAGGAACGGAATCTTTGATCATCGACCTAAGATACAACGGTGGGGGCTGGGATCGGCATGGAAATACTGTCGTATTTGGTGAAATCTGACCAACCGTTCACCTACTATGAAAATTCATTTGCAGTCACTGACAGTTCAGAGTTTTTGAAATTCACTGGATTCTCTCCCGCAGAATATGCACAGCTCAAAGACGAGCTGATACCACAAGCGGATGGTACGTTTTTGCTCAAACATGAGTACAACGCCAATATGAGAGGATATCAACCCAAGACTGAGAGATTCATGGGAGATATCTACTTTCTTATTCATGAACTGACCGGCTCAGCGGCGAGTGAATTTGCGGGAATGGCTAAAAGTAAAGGGCTGGGTACATTCGTAGGAACGGAAACCTTTGGCGCATATCAAGGAGGCAATGGCTCTACTTTCATCAAAATGCCACTGCCAAACTCTGGCATCTTTGTAAATAGCCCATTAGTCTCCGGTTATCAGGAATTGAAACCGCAATCTGTTCCGAATAGAGGAGTCCTTCCTGACCATGAGGTTGACTTCACCAGAGATGACTTGCTTGTCCGATACGACCGACAGCTGGAGTATGTTAAAGATTTGATCAAAGCCAAAAAACAGTAAGCTCATTGCTTCACTTATATTCTACCAGATTTGGAGGATGCATCGATGTTCTCTAAGTAAACAAGTATTGCCTTCCTCCAAAATCTCATTTCTTTTACAACTTAAATAGAAATGGTCCGTATATTTGTTTTACAAATTCAATAATAATAGTAAAGCGAAGCATGGGACGAACAAATTTTTTGGGAGAATTTGAAGAACTCATTCTCACAATGGTGCTTATCCAAGGCGAAGACGCATACGGCAATACCATCGTAAAAGCAATCAAGGAGCACCAGAACAGGGAAGTCAATCTAAGCTCTGTCCATATCACCTTATATCGACTAGAGGAAAAGGGATTTCTGGAATCCTATATGGGTGGAGCGACAAAAGAACGAGGTGGTAGAAAAAAACGCTACTTCAAAATCACCAATGCTGGTAAGGTATTGCTTCAAGAAATGAAGGATTCCAGAACGAACCTCTGGAAACTAGCCAGTCAGCTAAACTTTAGTGAAATATAATTATTGGTCACTCTGAACATGGTTCAGAGTCAATCTGAGAATGCTCCGCACTACTGCAAAGAATGCGAACGGCTAGTTTCAGGATGACAATGAAAAACAAACTACCATATTGGCCTGCTAGGTTTTTCCGCTTTTACTGCGATTCCAGGCTAGAAGAGCAAATTCTAGGTGACTTGGAAGAGCAGTTTTACGATGACATTGAAAATTTAGGACTAACAAAGGCGAAGGTAAGATTTGCCTGGAATGTCATCCGATTTTTTAGAAAGGACATAATTAAGCCCATCAGTGGCACTCAAAAACTCAATTATTTAGGTATGCTACATCACAATATCAAACTCGCAATTAGAGGGTTTAAGAGGTTTAAGACCTCTTTCGCCATAAACTTAATAGGCCTATCCAGTGGCCTAGCATGTACATTTTTGATTTATCTCTGGGTCAGCGATGAATGGAACATGGACAAGTTTCACGCCAACAACGACCACCTCTATCAGGTCATGCAAAATATAAACCTAATAGGCAAAGTAGAGACTATAGAACCTACTCCCGCTCTATTGGGCCAGTCACTCTTAGAGGATTTTCCGGCAGTAAAAAATATGGCGTCCGTAGTTCCGGCTGGATCTTACGGATCTGATGGAGTTATTGAATTCAAGGAAAAGCAATTCAAAGTGTTGGAGCAGTATGCCTCGCCAGCATATTTTGAAGTGTTTTCCTTTCCATTAAAAATTGGGAGAAAATCTGAGGTCCTCAAGGATCAAAATCAAGTGGTTCTTTCTGAAGAACTAGCCAAGAATCTATTTGGAGAGAAGGTTGATCCAAGAGGAGAGATCATCGTCTGGCTAAACGAAGGGGAGAAGCAAGAATATACAGTCTCGGGGGTATTTGCATCCCTGCCCGCTAATACCTCGGAGCGTTTCGATGCGGTTTTTACGTTAGAAACTTTCCTCGATCGATACCCACATATCAGAGATTGGAGGAATAGTGACCCAAGCACCTATCTGGTTCTTTCTCCTGATGCTTCAGCAGAACAATTGGCAGAACAGATAAAAACTTACGGGAATACGAAGCTTGAAAAATATCCGCACACATTTCTAATGCAAAAGTACTCCGACCGCTATCTATTCGGACAGTATGAAAATGGTAAAGCTCTGCCTGGCAGAATGCAGTATGTCAAACTGTTCACCATCATTGCGGGTTTGGTCTTACTGATCGCATGCATAAACTTCATGAACCTG
>JABSPG010000010.1:22446-30612 GCA_013214445.1 Ekhidna sp.
ACCGCAAAAGCATCACGACGCTTGAAAGAGATCGGAATCAAAAAGGCTATGGGTGTCACTCGCAGATCCTTGATTCTGCAGTTTTTCACAGAGACGCTTTTGCTCTCGGCTTTTTCAATCATACTTGCCATTTTGCTGGGTTACGCTCTTCTGGAGCCGTTTAGTCAGGTGACTGGGAAGATCTTGGAGATCCCTTTTAGCCCTGCTATCATTGGATTTTCTATCCTTATCCTTATCCTAACCACCATTCTTTCTGGTAGCTATCCCGCACTCTACCTTTCAGGGTTCGAACCTATCTCAATTCTAAAGGGGAAGCTAAGAGGAACGATCGGGGATTTGTGGGCAAGAAAAGGCTTGGTAATCCTACAGTATTGTGCTTCTGCAATCCTAATCACCTCGGTGTGGGTGGTGTCCTCACAGGTGAAATATGTCCAAAACAAAAATCTGGGATTTGATAAAGAGCAGGTCATATACTTCAATGCAGATGGAAACCTAGAGCAGAGTTCGCCTGCCTTCATAGATGAACTAAAGACCATACCAGGAGTAGCCAGTGCTGCGGGGTTTAGCCACGACCTACTCGGTGGCATGGGAAAAACGACCGGGCTCAATTGGGAAGGAAAGGACCCTGATAGCAGAATTCGATTCGGAAATCTGGAAGTTGGCTATGAGCTTATAGAAACCTTTGGAATGGAAATGGTTGCTGGCCGATCCTTTTCAAAAGAATGGGGAGATAATTCAACGAAAATCATTCTAAACGAAAAAGCCATTGAAGTAATGGGATTGTCTGATCCAATTGGTAAGACCATTGAACTTTGGGGTGGCAAAAGAGAAATTATTGGGATCGTAAAGAACTTTCATTTCGAATCGCTTCACGAGGAAATAAAGCCTTGCTTTTTGCAGGTGTACCCAGATAATTCCACTGTGGTAGTGAGAATAAATCCCGGGAGCGGCCTGGAGACCATAGAAAGAATTGAAACATTATATCATAGCTATAACCCATCCTTAAGCTTCAACTTTCAATTTT
Source organism: Ekhidna sp. (assembly GCA_013214445.1). GTDB lineage: Bacteria > Bacteroidota > Bacteroidia > Cytophagales > Cyclobacteriaceae > Ekhidna. The sequence continues at coordinate 23,471 of JABSPG010000010.1, forward strand.
TTGATCAGGAATACAACGCACTTTATAAATCAGAACAGCAAATAGCCACATTGTCCTCCAGTTTCGCAGGTATTGCAATACTTATATCCTGTCTTGGGTTATTCGGTTTAGTTGCTTTTACTGCAGAGCGGAAGCAAAAGGAAATAGGCATCCGAAAAGTATTAGGAGCCAGTGTGATTCGATTGGTAATGTTGCTTTCCAGCGACTTTACCAAAACCATACTGGCTGCCATCATTATCTCTCTCCCGGTTAGCTACCTACTAATGGATCGATGGCTAGAATCATTTGTCTATCGCATTGATTTGAGTATCTGGTTCTTCATAGGCTCTGGCATGGCAGCATTTGGTATTGCTCTAATAACAATGAGCTTACAAACGGTCAAGGCAGCATCAGCAAACCCAGTCAAATCACTCAAAGATGAGTAGGCAGGCACCACCAAAGTGGGCTGAAAAATTCTTCAAATGGTACTGTGACCCCCGGTTTGAAGAACAGATACTCGGTGATCTGGAAGAGCAATTTGAAGAAGATAGAAATACCTATGGACTAGCAAAGGCGAAGCAACGATTTGCTTGGAATGTGATCAGATTTTTTAGAAAAGGAATTATAAAACCCGCCAGTGGCGCACAAAAACTCAACTATTACGGCATGTTAAGAAACGACATAAAAACCTCGCTTAGAATTATCAAAAGAGAAAAACTGTATAGTACTGTCAACATACTGGGACTTTCCAGTGGATTTGTTATTGCCATTCTCATCTTGATCTATGTACAATTTGAAAGTAGCTACGAAAGCTATAACCCAGAAGCAGATAAGGTTGTACGTATCACCATGGACTACCTAGATGGCGAAACACTGATCGATCAGGACTGTGAAACCTATCATCCATTGGGTCCGATGATCGAGCAAGAGTTTCCAGAGGTAGTGGACTTTACCAGAGCTTTTGACTTCCAACTTGGCTTTGAAATCAATGGCAAGGCTTTCAAAGAACCTTACACTTATGCCGTAGACCAGTCCTTCTTATCCATGTTTGGCTATCGTCTAATTCACGGAAACGCCCAAACAGCACTCAAAGAGCCAAATCAGGTGGTGCTGACTGAGTCTGCAGCGATGAAATTCTTTGGAAAGACAGACGTGGTGGGCGAATTCATGGGTGAAGACAGTGCCTTAGAAATCGTAGGAGTGATCAACGACAGCCCTCAAAATACTCACTTGAAGTTCAATGTTCTGATGTCCTACGAAACGATGGCTAAAGACCTAAATAAGCGAGAAAATCCATGGAACAGTAACGATACCTACACGTACCTAAAGCTCTCAAGCGCTGATGCGTATCCCACTTTCCAAGCAAATCTGGCTCACCTTTCGGAGCGCTTAGGCAAAGAAGATTTTATACCTGATGAGCGGATCATATCCGAGAAAATAGAAGACATTCATTTGTATTCTGACAAGTCATTTGAACCCGAGCAAAATGGAAGTGCTACCATTGTCTTCTTTTTGTTGGGTGTGGCCCTCTTAGTGATTGTCATAGCCGTTTTAAACTACATAAACCTGTCTACAGCCAAGGCAATGGATAGAGCAAAGGAGGCTGGTATCCGAAAAGTAGTGGGGTCTTCCGTTATGCAATTGCGGCTAAGGTTCTTTGTAGAATCGGTGCTTCTAAATCTTATCTCAGGCATACTGGCCCTGGCAATAATCTTAGTCGTATTTGATGCCTACAAAGCGCTAGCAGGACTACCTCTGGAATACAGCATACTCGACAATCCTAACAACTTATTATTATTCAGTATTCTACTGGTAATCAGCACCTTCCTATCAGGGATTTTCCCGGCATTTGCACTTGGTTCCTTTAAACCCATGAATGTGTTGAAAGGAAAATTCAGTCACTCAAAATCGGGTATAGTCCTTAGAAAAGTATTAGTAGTGGTTCAGTTTTCAATCGCAATATTCCTGTTGATCCAAACCTTCACCGCAGATAAGCAGCTCAATTACATGTTAAATAAAGATTTGGGCATGAATAGTGAGCGTGTGGTAGTGATAAGCGCTCCTTCCCAAGAAGGTCTCCAAAGTAGTGTCAACTCCTTCCAAAATGAGCTTTTGGCTCGGCCTACGTTTGTGCAAACGGGAGTTTCATCCACTGTTCCCGGACTGTCTACCGCTAGTATGAGTAGCACCACCAACATAAATTTAGACGAAGATCCAAGAGAACTCAAAAACAACTTCTTCTTCTACTTAGTGGATTCCAGTTTTATTTCTACGCTGGAGATGGGTATGTTGGCTGGCCAAGATTTCACGAAACCTACAAGCTACAAAAATCCAATAATTGTGAATGAAGAAGCCCTACGGATCTGGGGTGTCGCCAATGCTGAAGAGGTGGTGAACAAGAAAAGCACCTTTTGGGGAAGAGAGAATACCATTGTTGGTGTCGTAAAGAATTTTCATCAATTGGGAGCCAAATCATCTCACCTGCCAATGATTTTTGTGAAGAACAGTGAAGATCCCGACTACATTAGTGTGCGATTGGCAGAGGGAGCCATTCTGCAACAAATTGAAGAACTAGAAGATGTCTACCAAGATCATTTTCCAAATGCAGAAATGGAGTACTTTTTTCTAGATCAAAACTTTGAAAAACAGTATCGTGCGGATCAGCAGTTTCAGCAGATATTTAATGTGCTGAGTGCTTTTGCTATTTTGATTACTTGCCTAGGTCTTTTCGGGCTTGCCTCCTTTACAGTAGCCAAACGAACCAAAGAAATAGGAATCCGAAAAGTTTTAGGAGCCAGCGTCTCGCAGGTTATCAAGATCTTATCAGCAGACTTTGTGAAATTGGTGGCCATTTCATCTGTAATTGCCATACCAGTCACATGGTATCTAGTAAATGGATTCTTGAGTCAATACTCATTCAGAATTGAAGTGGACGCATGGTTATTCCTGCTCCCGACGGTTTTTGTGTTAATGGTAGCGTTCGTTACCGTGTTTTCAAAAGCATTTCAGGCTTCCAATATCAATCCAGTAAAAGCATTGAGAGATGAATAAGGGAGACTAACCTCCCAAAGCATTTTTGAAAGTTTGGTAGTCAGATACTGAATCCGATCCAAGCGAAGTATCGCATCCAATCTCGGCAGCCTTTGCATTGATGTCATCAACGCGATTTTTCGGGTCTGGGTGCGTACTAAGAAATTCTGGTTGACGTGGGGAATTACTGTCTCGCAACTTTCGAAAAAATGCTGCTGCTCCATTGCAGGCATAGTCATCAACATCGGCCAGGTACAAAACAGAATAATCGTCTGCCTCAGCCTCAGCCTCCCTGCTAAAAGCCAAAGTTCCCAAAGAGGCAACAATCTGACTTAAAGTTCCTGGATCTCCCCCAGTAAGCACGCTCAATAGTATACTGATCCCATATTGTCTTTGTAGCTGCTTGGAACTATGCCTCTGGTCAGAATGGGCAATTTCATGACCCATCACCCCTGCCAGGTCATCTTCATTGTCAAGAAAGAAAATAAGACCCGTGTAGAAGTACAATTGACCACCCGGGGTTGCAAAGGCATTGAGCGTTTCTCGATCATCAATGATGTTGACCTTCCAGGGAAATTCAGATCGGTAGGTCACGTTTGAAGAGGCAAGAATCTCATTCATCATGTTTTCTAAATACTGATAGGCTGCCAGGTTCGAGGAGCGATCCAATATGGGGTATTGGTCTGGCATGCTTGCAATCTCTGCTGCTACCTGTTGTCCTAGATCTATGTCATTGTTTATGCTGAAAAGAACCAGGTCTCCATTTTGATCGCAAGCCGAAATGAAGATCATCGATCCGGTGAGGATGGTAAGTACCAAAGTTTTGAAGTTTCTCATAAGTCCTGTAGTGAGAAACAAAGGTACTTTTCCCCTTCTGGATAGTAAAGCATTCCCTCTCTCAATCGATTTATGCCGCTTGTTTCTCGATGATTTGCTTCCTTACCTCTATAGCTTCCTGTTGCTTTTTCCAACTTTCTTCGGGATTTGCTTTGCACAGTATGTACGCCTCTTGCATGAGTTTATTGTACTTCTTTTCTAGTGCTTCTACTTTATTCTTTCTAAAAAACTTAAACATGTGTGATTCTTTTGTCTTGCTTGGACAAAGGAATTCAGCGAATAAACCCTACTAAGTGATCTTTACAAGATCCACGAAACCAGTGTATTTCTCGATAAATAGATCAGCGTACTGGGAAATCGCAAGAGAAACCTCGCACGCTCTTTCTCGTCCTTTAGATGAAAATGGCAGAAATTGGTCAGAATCAAATTGGACGCATTCACGCCTTAGATGCGCTAAGAGCCATCATGATGTTGCTAGGCATTGTGCTTCATTCATCCGAGCCATACACCACCGAAACAAGTCAATTGTGGCCTAAAGACCCGAATACTACTAGTGGGTTCTTCAGTTACCTTTCTTCCATCATCCATATATTCCGGATGCCCACGTTCTTCCTGATTAGCGGATTTTTTGCTTCCATGCTTTTCTACCAGCGATCTCCGTACCAAATGATCACCCAACGATTCAAGCGGGTGGTATTGCCCTTCTTAGTCTTTCTTCTGGCACTGCACCCACTAGTATATCATTCCTATGCCCTGATGATCGAATCATTTGGTTTGGTTGATTTTCCAAGTGTTCCCTTCGGTTGGGTTCACAATATCACCTATCACCTCTGGTTTCTATACTATTTGATCCTAATCACTGGAATAACAAGCGGACTGGCATGGCTACTAAGGCTATTGCCAACCGTAGGAGGGCGCATCAAACACGGTTTTGAATGGCTCCTGAAAAGACAACTTTTCTTCATCTTCATTTTATGCCTAGTGGTGTTCTTGATCTTGGTGTGGATATGGAACTACTGGGCACCAACACCCTTGTCGTTTTTACCTAATATCAAGATACTGACGTTCTATCTGGTATTCTATTTGTTTGGATGGATCCTCTTTAAATCCAGAAATCTGTTGGAAGTTTTTATGACGTATGATCGTACAATGCTGGTACTCGCATTCATCATTTATACAAGTAAGTTCATTCTTCACGACCACATCAGGGATGTATTTTATGGCGCCTTGAACACCGTGGTGGGATGGTTTTTTGTTTTCGGATTCATCGGGCTTTTCCTTCGTTACTACAACGCTGAATCCAGATTTAGAAGGTATCTGTCAGACTCGTCATATTGGGTCTATCTGATTCACCTCCCTTTCACATTGCTTATCCCTGCTATTATTGTAGACCTGGAGGCACCTGCTGCAATCAAGTTTCTGATCACGGTAGTAGGTACTGTCCTCATATGCTACATAAGCTATCACTATATGGTACGGAGCACCTTTATTGGAAAGTTTCTCAATGGAAGAAAATACTAGCGATTACTTAAAGATCCTTTTGTAGACCGGTTTGCGGTAAAGAAACTGACCGAGAAGCGCAGGGTACATGATAAGATCGGTCAAGATGGTACCGGTACTATAGGTGATGTCATCAATTATAACAGCTCCTTCGCCTGATTGCTGTACCACATGTCTATGTCTCCATCTCTTCAGGAAAAAAGGTAGCTGAGAGCCCTTGTCAACGAAAAACCACTCGCTCTCATTGTCCTGATCCTCGGTTATTACACTGATCCAATATTGCCGAAACAAAATAAAATTTAGCTCCAGTGCGACAACATCATTTTTCTTGCAACCATCAAATCTCAGAAGTTCCACTGGGGGAAAAGGCGGATTGAGCTTCAAGAAGAGGTCTTCAGTAAAACCTTCTTTGACGGTCTCCAATGATGCTACAACAGAGGTTTTGATTCTAACTCGCATAGCATCAAAACCCCAAGAGTGGCATTAAGTTTCAATTTTGTCTCAACACAAATTAGATTTCGTTTCCCTTAAACAATTGATCCGCCTTAGACAGAAGCACAATCTCTACAATTAAGACTGGAGCAAGTAAAACAAGACCGACAAAGGCAAAGATTAAGGTGACAAACGAAACACCCATCACTAATTCTAGTCTGCCAGCAATCTTTGCTGCTCTACCCATGCTGTCTTGCAACCGAAGCAATCCCAACCCAAGAATGATTGAAATTGCTCCATAAGGGATAACAAAAAACGCATTCATAACATCCGCAACCTCTAGCAGATCCGGATTGGTTAGCAACATCACAATTTCGATGATGTAATTAAGCGAAAGCACACCCATTGAAATGTAAGATGCAATCCTTAGCAGGTGGTTTTCGAACAAAATACTGAGTGCTAAAAACCCCCGTAGAAATAGAAAGTAAGCAATAATGATCATTACTTTCAACCCAACATAGGAGGTCAGAAATGAAGAAGTAGCAACTTCCTCTTCCAGAAATACACTCATAGCGATTTCCAGTATGATGAGAATCATGTACACGATACCTGCCACCCATGCAGGAGCAAGCGCGTTTTTGTGGTCCATTTCGGACGAATTAATCAGTAGCATATTTTTTATTGAATGAATGGAAAAATATGAGGATTGGGCAGATGAATCGAACCACACATCGGGATCTTCTCCTAGCGCCTTCAGCATGATTTTTACAGTCGAGGCACGAGGAGTAACAGCACCAGATTCAATCCGCTGGATCGTTCTGACACTGACATGGCTTGCTTCTCTTAGTTGCTGTTGTGTCATGCCTTGCGCTTTTCTAAGATCAAGCAGCTTCTGTCCGAGTTGTGGTTGCTTCATTACTTTTCAATCATCGTTTTCACAATGCTACGGGTATCAACAAATGTGGGGTAAATATTTGAGGTGACATTAATGCGTCATTTGTATTTATGTCCTTTTCCTGTATCTAAACCGTGTTTTTCAGATTACATTTATTCCATGATCCGTACTGCCACTACCGAGGATGCCAGCTCAATTGTTGAAATCTACAATCACTACATCGAGCATTCTGCTGCCACATTTGAGCTCGAGCCGATCGATGCTGCAGAAATGAGTAGACGGATCAAACGTGTCCAAGAAGAGTTTATGCTGCCTTGGCTGGTCATGGAGATTGACCATCAGATTGTTGGGTATGCATATGCCACACAGTGGAAGACTCGGAAAGCCTATGCAAGGACTTGCGAAAGCTCTATATACTTCAGCACAAATAGCGCCGGAAAAGGATACGGTCCAAGGCTGTACGGTGAAC
>JABSPG010000100.1 GCA_013214445.1 Ekhidna sp.
TGTTGACTACAAATGGGTCGAATCCAGTTCTGGTCCCCCGAGAAAGTACTACACCCTAACCCAAGAAGGGCAGTCATTTTTGGATGGATTAGATCAAACGTGGACAGAACTAGTCTCTTCAACAAAAAAAATCATCGCCAACAAAAACACGAAGAAGAAATGAAATGCGTCTCTTGACACATTCCATTTGATCACAACATAAAGACAATACAATGAAAAAGAATATAAGTATCAACATTGGAGGCATCATATTCCACATCGAAGAAGATGGATATGAAAAGCTGAAGAATTACCTTGATTCAGTCAATAAATACTTTTCTTCTTTTGAAGACAGCAAAGAAATCATTGAAGACATTGAAGGAAGAATTGCTGAAATTTTCCTTTCCAAGCTTGATGATGGTAAACAGATCATCAATCAGGAAGATGTCAACGACTTGGTAGCTACCATGGGTACGACCAAAGATTTTGAAGCGACTATAGAAAGTGAACCTCAAGCAAAAGAAGATCCTACTCCCGACACCTCTGAGGAAAAAGTGGATGCCAAGACTGAAGCTGAAGGGGATTCCTATGAGAAGACTAAGCGGCTTTATCGTGATACTAAAAGGAAGATTGTTGGCGGTGTAGCGGCAGGAATAGCCAATTACTTCAGCATTGATCCAATTTGGGTAAGGCTGCTTATGATCGCTTTACTATTCAACATTTTCTTTTGGGGTCTCAGTGGTTTTATTATTCTCGGGTACCTCATTTTATGGATTGCTGTACCAGCAAATGATACACTAGACGATGATAAAGCTATAAAGAAGCTATTTAGAAGTACCGATGATCGTGTACTAGGAGGAGTGTCTGGCGGAATTGCTTCCTACTTTGGAACAGACCCTGTGGTAATTCGAGTACTATTTGTTGTATCCATATTCTTGGGAGGGGCTGGCATATTGGTGTATTTAATCCTTTGGATCATCACCCCTGAGGCAAAGTCAATAACGGAAAAAATGCAGATGCAGGGCGAGCCTGTGACCATTTCCAATATTGAGGAGAATGTAAAGAAAAGCCTGAATGTGAAAGAGGGGGAAGAAAATGTATTTGTGAAAATCCTGCTCTTCCCTTTCAGATTGATCGCTATGGTCTTCAAGGCCCTGGGTGAAGTTCTAGGGCCGTTCCTAAAATTCGCTGTTGAAGCTTTGCGAGTAGCTGTAGGAGTCCTGTTAGTATTCCTTGGATTTGTATTTATGATCGCATTCACCATTTCACTTGCTGTAGTCTTGGGAGTAGGTGGAGCCATGGAATCTTGGGTACACTTTGGGGATTTTCCAGCACAAGAATTACTGAGCTCCATGAGCACCATAGCTGTAATTTCTGCATATCTGACTTCCATGATACCTGCATTAACTGTGTTGTTGCTTGGCCTAGTGATCATCCTCAAAAAGAAGGTAACAAATGCGTTTGTGGCTTGGAGCCTATTTGGGTTATGGCTCATAGGAATGATCGGTCTGGCAATATCTGTCCCTTCAGTTGTTAGAAACTACAGTGTAGACAGCACATTCAAAGAAGAGCAAGTATTCGAAGTGAAAGAGGGAGTAACCGAGTTAAAGCTGAATGAATTGGATTGGGACTCTTACAACAGCGTCGATCTACAGATCAGAGGTCACGAAGACACAGCTAATTTCCTTCTAGAAATGGAGTTCGAGTCGCGAGGATATTCCAGAACCAATGCCAAGGAGAATGGTGAGGCTGTTGACTACATTGTCACTCAGGAAGGGAATACCTTTTACTTCGATTCTGAGATCACTTTTGGCGAAGCACCCTTTCGATTTCAGGACGTAGAAGCTACCTTCTACATCCCTTATGGAAAAGTCTTTCGCATGGATTACGACCTGAAAGAAATATTGAGAAATACATTGTGGATGTCAGGTCATGATGTTTGGGATCTTGACGACAATGATTGGGTCTTTGATGAAAAGGGATTGAAATGCCTTACTTGTGAAGGTTCTAAAAGCAGTTCATATCGTTACGATTCGTCTTCAAAGAGCAGAAGAGATAGAAAAGAAAAGCAAGCATATAATCAAGGAAGCGAAGAGTATCAGTTTTCTGACTTCAATGAAGTACAATTAATCTCTCTCTTAGACTTTGATATAATTAAGAGCAACGATTTTTCTGTAAGGCTAGAAGGAGATGAAAATGAACTCAGAGATGTATATCTAAGTCAAACAGGGAGCGAACTTGAAATCAGGTACGGAAAAAAGACTGACTGGTGGAAGAAACGTAAGAAAGATAGGATAAAAGTCTTCATTGAAATGCCTAGCCTAGAGTATCTCAAAGCAACAGGAGCTAGCGAAGGTGAAATTAGAAACTTTAGTGAACAAGAGATGTCTATAGATCTGGAGGGAGCTTCGGAACTATGGGCAGATATCGATGTTTCATACCTAGAAGTGGACTTAACAGGTGCTTCAGAAGTGATATTGGTGGGAGATGGAGAAGATTTGAAAGCACGACTTAACGGAGCTTCTAAGATCGATAGCTTCAATTTTGATGTAGATGATGCTGATATTTCCGTGTCAGGAGCTTCTACAGCTAAGGTCTATGTAAACAAAGAGCTGGAAGCAGATGCTTCTGGTGCAAGTAGAGTAAGATATAGAGGAGACGCCAGAGTTTCTGAGAATAGTAACGGCATGAGCTCAGTCAGGAAAGACTAAGCACTGATAATAAATTTAACTTATCTAAACTGGTATTGAGTCAATCAGGGCTCTGTCATTTAGGTTTTGGTTTCCCTTGCTTTTGGTCGGGCAAGGGATTTTTTATTCCCCACTTTGTAGGGAATAAGCCAAGGGTTTTCCACCAAAAAGGACCTTCGTTTTGGACCAAGTATCTGCAAAAAATGAAGAATTTCGATACTCCTCGAGATACTCTTCTCCTTCCCATTTGCTAAAAGTATAGTAGACATGAGCATGTTTTGCATCTTGGCAAAGCTCTAGATGCTTGCACCCTGGAAATGTTGCTATTTTACCTTTCACTCCTTCAAAGAGTTTCAGAAAATCACTCACCTTTTCAGGTTCAAATTCCATTCTTACAATTCGTATTAGCATAATTTATCCTGTAGCAAATTCAATAAGAACTGGAGAGTCAATAGACAAACCCAACAGTTCAGAGGCATTCCCTTTATTTATTCCGATCTGTAATTGATCCGAGGAATTGAAAACTACGAAGCAATCTCCTGATTCTACATCACTGAAGAAAGAATGGATATTCTGGAATTTTTCCCTACCAAAACGTATAGTGTAATAAACTCCTGCACCATTTATTTCGATGATCTTCTCAAACTCCCTCTTTCGAATGTTGGTAATCAAATTCCCATAATGATCAACATTCACCACATTTCCTGCAATTTCACGTTTAGTGACTTTCAGTTGCCTTGCAAACAAAACCCTCATTTCTTCTATCGGCTGGCCAATAGAACTCAGGCTTTTTCCTTCAGCTAGGTCCAAAGCTTTCTTTGCAAGCACATTCTTAGCAGGGAAAGTGCAATTGGAATGCTCAAATGAAACCAACTGACTTGGCTTCTTTTCCGATATCAAGCTAAATATGCCAGAATCGAATCCAACGAAGTAGTGACCATCAAGCTCCATTGCAATCAAATCACACTTACTATCCATGCTATCAACAGCCACTAAATGCACTGTCTTTTCAGGGAATTCTCGATAGACGTGCTTAATGATATTTGCGCCATGAGAAATGTCATAGGGCTTCACATCGTGCGAAATATCGGCTATCAACTGATTTGGCGATTGAGACAGGATAGCTGCCCTTACAGCGGCCACATAGTGGTCTTGCGTACCAAAATCAGACATAAATGTTATTACGGCCATCAGGGATATTTGCGCTCACAAAAATGAAAAACAAAGCTAAATATTTTACACCCACAGTAAGTTTTTAACCATCGGGATTTGTCCCTAAAAAACATTTCAAAAGAAAAAAAAAGTTTGATATTACATAGATAAATTACGTTTGCAGGATTAATTAAATACCATTTGCTAGAAAAGGTCATCACATTAGAAAACGTATCCCTCGTTGAGTTTCTAGGGATTGAAAACCAAAATATCAAAACCATTGCCACTGCATTTCCAGATAGTCAGATCGTAAGCAGAGGCAATGAAATAAGAATCAAAGGGTCTGCACCTCAAATACTGAAGATAAACGAAATACTTAATTCGCTTTTGGTGCATTACCATGAATATGGAAAAGTCACTTCCGATAATGTGAAGGACTATGTAGCCAATGAAGAGAACACTATTGAAGCAAGTAAAGATTCCGCAGTACTAGTTCATGGTACAAGAGGGTTTAGAATAGCCCCGAAAACAGTAAATCAGAAAAGTCTGGTAGCAGCAGTCGAAAAAAATGACTTAGTTTTTGCCATTGGTCCTGCAGGGACAGGCAAGACATACATTTCTGTGGCACTTGCTGTGAGAGCTTTGAAAAACAAAGAGGTTAAGAAGATCATTATCACCAGACCTGCAGTTGAAGCAGGAGAAAATTTAGGTTTTCTCCCTGGTGACCTAAAAGAGAAAATTGATCCCTATTTACGTCCTATCTACGATGCTCTTAGGGATATGATTCCAAGTGAAAAGCTACGATACTATCAAGAAAACGGAGTGATTGAAATTGCCCCATTGGCATACATGAGGGGACGCACATTAAATGATGCATATGTGCTACTTGACGAAGCACAAAATACTACCCCAATGCAAATCAAGATGTTTTTGACACGGATGGGACCCCAATCAAAAGTGATCATCACCGGAGATAGGTCTCAAATAGATCTTCCAAAGAACCAATCGTCTGGACTTATTGAAACCATGAAAGTACTAAAGAATGTAGATGGCATTGGTTTTGTAAACCTTGACGATCGTGATGTCGTTCGACATAAACTTGTAAAGGCAATCATCAAAGCTTACAATAAGTATGACACATCGAGTAGTTCTGGCAAAAAGTGACGATCTAAAGCAAAAAGCTTTTCAGATAAGAGAAGAGGTGTTCGTTGTAGAACAAGAAGTAAGCGCTGAAGAGGAGTTTGACGAATTTGAAGAGGATTCCCACCACTTCGTGGCATTGGATGAGAACCAAGAACCCATTGGTTCTGCCCGCTGGAGAACCACTGACAAAGGAATTAAACTGGAGCGATTTACTGCAAAAAAGGAACTGAGAGGTCAAGGACTTGGGAGTGCTATCGTCAAAGCTGTATTAGATCACATATCTGAAAGTACAGAATCAGGAACCTATCTTTATCTTCATGCGCAGCTGCAAGCGGTACCACTATATTCCAAATTTGGTTTTCAAAAGGAAGGAGATCAGTTTGACGAATGTGGAATCATGCACTACCTGATGTGGAAAAGATCATAATTCCTATGCTTTAGGGTTTCAAATTACCCTAAAATAGGTATAGCAATTGACGTTTTTATTTGTTCAATTACATTGTAAGCGACACAAAGCTTGGAATGTATTTCTGGAACTCCTATCCATTCGTTCGGTTCACCATTGCGCTGATCATAGGCATCCTGGCCTTTGACGAAGCTCCATACCTATGGGAAAATGATCTTCTACTAGTCGCAATATTATTCGCGCTTCTCTCGATCTCTTCGTTCATCTCATCAAAAATCAGCTTCTATAGGCTAAGACATGTCAACGGCTTTCTGGCTCTAATCATAATATGTCTATTGGGAGGAAGTGCTTCAAAATTGACAAACAATCATTCTACTAGTCACTACCTCCATATGAATGAACCGATTATTGGATTCAGTGGTAGGGTAGATCGCCCTCCTAACGAACGAAAAAATCACATTCGATATGATTTCGAACTAGAATCAGTGATCTCAGCAAAGGATTCTATAATATCTACCGAAGGAACCATTCATCTTTACATCCGCAAAGACTCTTCAAGGGCTGATCTTTCATACGGAGATAGATTGATTGTATTTGGTCGATTTCACCCGATACCTGGACCTGATAATCCCGATGAGTTTGACTACAAGAGGTACTTAAAAAAGCATAGAATCTACGCTCACGCCTTTGTAGAAAATCAAGATATCAAGGTAAAAACAAATGATCCAAACAACTCATTTCTGTCATTTACCTATCTACTTCGAGCATATGCCGCAAGTACTATAGATAAGCATGTCCATGAACCAAGAGAGAATGGAATTGCAAAAGCTTTGCTTTTAGGCATCAAAGATTACTTAGATAATGATGTGAAAAAAGCATATTCAGCGGCTGGAGCTATGCATGTTTTAGCCGTTTCCGGCTTACATGTTGGAATTGTATTCATGATTGTGCAAATACTTTTCGGCAAACTTTCCTTAATGGGAATATGGGGGAAATACTCCTTTGGCATGATTAGTATTCTAACAATTTGGACATATGCCTGCTTAACGGGTTTGAGTCCTTCGGTCCTGAGAGCAGCTACCATGTTCTCATTTATTTCTTTGGGACAGTTTTCAAGCAATCAAGGTAACATCTACAATACACTAGGATTTTCTGCATTTGTTCTCTTGCTAATCGATCCTAATCTAGTCTATTCTGTAGGTTTTCAGCTGTCTTATGCAGCCGTTTTAGGAATTGTCTACATCCAACCGCTTCTCTACAGGACAATTAGTACAAAATACTGGTTACTGGACAAGGCATGGGCCATTACTTGTGTGTCCATAGCTGCTCAACTGGCCACATTTCCACTTTCAGCATACTACTTTCATCAATTTCCCACGTATTTTCTTGCATCAAACCTGATAGTAATACCAGCTGCGTTTTTGCTTCTTGTTGTAGGCATTGGTATGATCGTCCTAGAACCAATAATCTCACTGGCCGGTGAATATCTCGGCTATCTTCTAAATGTGCTGATTTGGTTCCTTAATGAATTGATAAGCCTTGTCCACCATCTCCCAAATAGTTTGATAGATTGGATCCATCTAGATTCTGTTGGGCTTGTGCTTACCTACCTAGCAGTGCTTGCCTTTATCTCATCATTGCATTTCCGATCATTCAAAACTTTACTTGTTTCAGCATTTATTTTCATTTCATTCTTAGGCTGGAACATCCTTTCTCATAAAGAACAGTACGAGCGAAAGGAGTTGATCTTCTACGAGATCTCGAATAAAACAGCAATTGATCTTATCAATGGGCATTCATCAAGACTCTACCTCGACAATTACAATCCTGATGAGTTGGAGTTACTCTCCTTTCAGATAAACCCGCATAGACTTGCATCAAAGCTAGATCCTATTTCAAAAAGTATTGAACTCATGCACATTGAAGAGCTGCATGACCTAGCTCTTACCCGAATCGGGAATAAACGATTCATCATATTTGATACCACCACTTACCACCTGAATATTCTGAAGAAAATCGAGACAGATTTTGTTATTATCCACAATCAATCGGTGAAGAGTCTAGAATGGCTGAGTGAGAAATTTAATTTTGAACACGTCATCATAAGCAATCAAAATTCATACTATTACGCTCAGCGTTTGAAGAGACAAGCGGATAATTTAAATCTCAATTTGCACGTAATGAAAGAAGATGGAGCCTTTAGATATCGGCTAGATGAAGAGACAAAAAAAGAGCGGACACCTCTGCCCGCTCTGTTCACCACCAATCCCGACTAGCATCGGGAAAAAACTTACTACCGCCTAGTAGTACGACAAAACTATATATAACAGCCTTTCTACGAAAATTTTTGTTGTAAAAAAGAAGTTAAATGTTCCATTTAACGATCGTTCCAGCGAAAGTCAAGCCTCCTCCAAAGCCTATCATCAATACAGTGTCTCCCTTTTTGATCCCTCCGGTCTGCATTGATTTGGCGATCGCAAGGGGGATAGAGGCCGAAGATGTATTTCCAAACTCAGTCACGCTCTCGGGTACCTTTTCCATCGGATAATCTAGACTTTTTGCAATCGCTTCGATAATTCTAAGATTGGCACTGTGAGGTACTATGTGATCAATATCATCAAGTGTCAATCCAGCTTTTTCTACCAAGTCTCTGATCTTATTGGGAATATTTCCAACAGCCCATTTAAAAACTGATCTGCCATTTTGAATAATACGGCCGTTTGGATTGATCCCTACGCCATTGATACTATTCTTCTTATGACTCAAGTAAAGATCATGGCCAAGGTCCCCGTTTGTTCCAGAATTAAAGGCAAGAAAATGTTCATCCTCACCAGGCTCTATTAAAGCAGCTCCTGCACCATCTCCGAATAGAATACAAGAGGTGCGATCATCCATGTCTATAATTTTAGATAAGGTTTCTGCGCCAACTACAAGCACCTTCTGATAGATGCCAGAATTCACAAAACCGTGAGCCATCTGCAAACCATAGACAAAACCAGCGCAAGCAGCGTAAATATCATTGCAACCCGCATTCTCAACGCCCAATTTGTATTGTAATCGTGAGGCTGAGTTTGGCATTGGTTGATCTGGAGATGTGGTACAAATAATGATGAAATCAACATCTTTTACCTCCTTGCCGCTTTTACTTACCAAATCTTGAACTGCCTTGTAAGATAGATCGCTAGTATACTCTCCATCTTTTGCAAATCTTCTAGTTCTAATACCCGTTCTAGACAAGATCCACTCGTCATTCGTATCTATTAGATTTTCGAAATAATGATTATTGATGATTTTCTCTGGTACATATGTGCCAAAAGCTGTTATCTGAGACATTACCTATAGGGATTTCTAATTTGAAAAAGATTAAAACTTAGGATATGTTGTCTAATTCGAAAGCAAGTTGAGCCAGTAAGCAGATAATTCCAAAGAAGCTACTTACTTTCTTTGAGCATTTTTTCTATTTCCTGTAGCTCGTCCCTGAGTCTTGCTGCCTCCATGAAATCGAGATCTTTTGCAGCTTTCTCCATCTTACTTCTTGTCTCATCTGCGAGTTTCTTCAATTGATCCTTTGACATATAAGCAACGACAGGGTCAGCAGCCAGAGAATGCTCTTCCTCCATATAGTACTTCTTGGCTCCTTTCTTTTTGTCAGCAACACCTGTCTGTCGAAGAATCTCTTCTTTGTTTTTCTTCAACGAAACTGGTGTAATACCATGCTCCTCATTGTATGCCATCTGAATACCTCTTCGTCTGTTGGTTTCGTCGATCGCCAACTTCATAGAACCAGTGACCTTATCAGCATACATAATTACCTTCCCTCGATCATTTCTTGCTGCACGCCCAATCGTTTGAACGAGTGAGCGTTCATTTCTCAGGTAGCCTTCTTTATCCGCGTCTAGTATTGCCACTAAGGATACCTCAGGCAGATCCAATCCTTCACGCAATAGATTTACTCCAACCAAGACATCAAAAATCCCTAATCGAAGTTCCCGAAGTATCTCCACCCTATCTAGGGTATCTACCTCTGAATGGATATATCGTGTTTTGACGCCAGCATTGAGCAAATACTTGGTCAATTCCTCGGCCATCCTCTTGGTCAGAGTTGTGACAAGTATTCGATCCTCCATTTCAATTCTTTGTTGAATCTCCTCCATCAGATCATCTATCTGATTTTGACTTGGCCGGACATCTATCAATGGGTCAAGTAGGCCGGTAGGCCTAATTAATTGTTCAATGATTACACCTTCGGACTTTCTAAGCTCATAGTCTCCTGGCGTAGCACTGACAAAAACCACTTGATTTAGCATATCCTCAAACTCATTAAAAGTAAGAGGCCTATTGTCCATTGCTGAAGGCAACCTAAAACCATAATCAACAAGATTCACTTTCCTTGCTCTATCTCCTCCCCACATCCCACGAACCTGAGGAACAGTTACGTGACTTTCGTCAATTATCATCAAAAAATCATCAGGAAAATAATCTAACAAACAGAACGGTCGACTACCCGGAGACCTTCGATCGAAATATCTAGAGTAGTTTTCAACGCCTGAACAGTAACCAATCTCACGAATCATTTCAAGATCAAACTCAGTTCGCTCTTTTAATCTTTTTGCTTCAAGAAATCTTCGCTCATCCTCAAAAAACTGGACTTGCTCCACCATATCATCCTGAATTTCTTTGATTGCAACTTGCAGCTGATCCTTCCCTGTCACGAATAGATTCGCTGGAAATATTGTCACAATTCTTTCCTCTGATTGCCTTTCACCAGTGATTGGATCAATTCGCTGGATAGACTCTATTTCATCTCCCCAGAAAATAAATCGATATGCAAAATCGGCATAGGCAACAAAAACATCAACAGTATCACCTTTTACCCGAAAAGTGCCTCGCTTAAACTCGCCCTCTGTTCGAGAATAAAGAATATCTACTAAGTCAAATAGGAACTTATTTCTTGGGATCACATCTCCTTCCTGTAGTCTCATGACGTTCTTCCCAAACTCTTCAGGATTTCCAATACCATAGATGCACGAAACTGAAGCTACTACAATCACATCTCTCCTCCCCGAAAGAAGAGCAGAGGTTGCTGCAAGTCTTAATTTCTCGATTTCTTCATTTATGGATAGATCTTTCTCGATATAGACATTACTTGTTGGTATGTAAGCCTCAGGCTGATAATAGTCGTAGTAAGAAATAAAGTACTCTACCGCGTTTTCAGGAAAAAACCTTTTGAATTCTCCGTATAGTTGAGCGGCAAGGGTCTTATTATGGCTAAGCA
>JABSPG010000101.1 GCA_013214445.1 Ekhidna sp.
TAGTCTCCTCCTCAGTGATATAGCCTGCATCTGGGAGGATTTTTTCTAAACCGGCAATTATCTGCTTTTCTGACTCTTTGTCAACGTAAGAAACCAAATCGCTAGGCCCCTTTAGTTCCACCTTGTCGTAGGAAAATGAGCGCCTCTCCTCTCGTATGAAAGCGCCCACTTCTCTGGCTAATGCTGCCACTTGATCTGTAATGGTTACCAGGTTCATTTGTTTCCTTCTAAAACGATGACGAATTCTCCTTTTATCGACTTATTTCCGAAGTGAGTCAGTAGCTCATCAAAACTGCCAGTCACGGTCTCTTCGAATTTCTTTGTTAACTCTCTGGAAACAGAAACGTTTCGATCACCCAAAATTTCTTTGCATTGTTCCAATGCTTTTATCAGGCGGTGTGGTGATTCATAAAAAACGATCGTTCGTTTCTCTTCCTTCCACGCTTCGATGCGCGTTTGTCTGCCTTTCTTGTGGGGCAGAAAGCCTTCATATACAAATCGCTCACAAGGGAAGCCTGACTTGATCAAGGCAGGGACAAATGCAGTTGGGCCTGGAAGTGATTCTACCTCAATTTCATTGGCAAGTGCTTCTCGAACGAGCAAGAAGCCAGGATCCGAAATACCCGGAGTTCCAGCATCTGAAATCTGAGCAATGTTGGTTCCAGACTTTAGTCTTTCGATGATTTCACCCACTTTCTTATGCTCATTGTGTGCATGAAAGCTTTGCGCTGGGGTCCCAATCTCGTAGTGCTTCAACAAGAATCCGGAAGTACGTGTATCCTCGGCTAAGATCAGATCTACATCTTTGAGCACATGAACAGCCCGATAGGTCATATCGGCAAGGTTTCCTATCGGCGTAGGAACAAGGTATAGTTTTCCAAGCTCAGTAGACATAGTGTAAAGTCAACTTTGAAACAAGTTCAGATTGGCGTGTAGTAATAGTAGGTCATGCTGAATTTAATTGAGCATCTACTTCACTATAGCATCAATCGCCTCTGCCAACTTTCGATCTTTGTCAGTGACAATGTCCCCAGCATCGTGAGTGTTCAACTCAAAACTTACTGAGTTGTAGACATTGCTCCAATTGGGGTGGTGATTATGCTTCTCAGCTATGATTGCAACCTGACTCATAAAGCCAAAAGCTTCTACAAAATCTCTGAACTCAAAGGTCTTCTTCAGCCTATTATCTTCTTCTTTCCAACTCATGGTGTATTGTTTTAAAGTGCGATTATTCCATCAATAACATTCGCCTTTTTGTATACATCGATCACCTCCTCACTTGATTCCATTCTCCTGCTCAATGTTACGCTGACGTATTTATTTCCAGAGCTAGGCTTCAACCTGATTTCAGCATCCTCAAGCAATGCCTCTACCTTGTGCTGAAGTTCTACCTTCACAATAAACTTGAAGGTGTATACATCAGGAAATTCATGACCCCCCTCTAGCTTCTCTTTAAATGCCTGTTCGTCCCAACTCATAGTTTGCCTTTTGGTCATCTAACAAAAAAGCCATCCCGAATGATTCAGAATGGCTTCAATTTTTCTGTCCGAAATTTCTTAGAAGAATTTATATCTTGAATCTTCGATCTCAGCAAAATCCTTTACTGCTTCATCTATACTTCTAGGCACAAATAACCTGAAGTATGAAAGCGGGAAGTCTGCTACCAAAGCATTTTGACCCAATCTCTGACGAGAAACCTGCAACGCAAACGATGAGTAGTCATCTACATCTGCAGGCAGGTCCTTAGCAGTCAATTTGATCACTACGATTCCGTCCTGAAGTCCAAATGCGCTAGTGATTTCTTCCTCGTCTAGAGCAAAAGCTAAACCAACAGCTTCTGGAGCATATCCTACACCTGTGATGCTGTTAGAGAACATCTGGAAATCTGCAGATCCAGTTCTCGCTCCTTCTCCATAAGATGTAGCTAGAGATTCCAAATCAGAAGCATCCATTCCAGACAACTTAGAAATGATGGATTCTGCCTTCTTTTCGTTTCTTACTTTCCTTTCTACTTGATTTCTCACCTCAGCAAGATTAGCAATGCCTTCTTCCTGCTCTGCAGTCATTGTCGCAACTATGTAGCTATCCCCAATTTCCTTCACATCTGACACTGCTCCAGTAGATGCATCGTTGTAGAGCCAAAGTACTAAGCTTCTGGCCTCAGCCAGTCCGCCCACCCTCTGCGCATTTTTTCCAATTCTTTTGGCCGGGAAAAGATTCAAACCTTGCTCTCTTGCCAGGGTCCTAAACTCTTCCATATTGCCAGCAGAAGCGGCGAAAAGGTCTGCTTGTCTGTATACCTCATTGATGGTCTCGTCAGATACGAAGAAATCCTTCTTCATCTTAGCAACTCTGTAGATTGCACTATCAGGAGTAATTTCATCAACTCGAGAAAGCTTAAAGAATTCGTATGATCCATTCACAATCTCGGGATCAGTTACAAATCCTACCTCTTTTCCTTTTAGTGAATCAGGAAGGTTATCGTCATTGTATGTGATGAAAGGGAAAGGATCATCGGAATTAATGCTGACATAAGTAGAATCATCGGTGGATGCCGCCAAAGCAGACTTGAACTCGGTCACTTCATCAGCAACAATTGCAGAATCTGCGCTTGAAGGTTCGATATCAAATACAACATATTCGAGATTTCGCGTTTCATCTCTTTTGAATTCTGATTCGTGACTGTTTAAGTAAGCTTTCAATTCGCTATCTGATACGCTTACTGAAGAGTCACTCACGCTCAAGAACGGCACGTACATAAAATCGACTGACGCATTTCCATTCTGACTTGTGTACTCGTCTTTCGCCTCATACTTGGTCACATAATTCGTTTTCGTGAACAGGTTAGCATATTTTTCCAACTTTCTACTTGGTAATAAAGAACGTTCGAATGCAATCCACGCATTTCTCTGTGCAGGGTCCGCTTGTTGAAGGCTGCTCAAGAAAGAAGTCACATTTTCTTTCTGGAACTGACCTTGAGCTCCTCCAAAAAACTGCATGATCTGAGGACTGATATTGCTTCCCTGAACCATATCTACTAGTTCTGCATCAGTAACCTCTATACCTAATTCCTCGAATTGCTTATCGTATGCATTTTCAAGAATCAATGCATTCCAAGCTTGCTCTCTAATCTGATCTGTTTCGTTTTGTAGTGGGTTCCTTCCTGTATTGACTGCAAAATTGTAGGAAAGCTCATCTACTTTATTTTGGAATCTCGCATTGGTGATCGACTCACCGGCAATCTCTCCGATTTCAGGGTCATCTCCTCCGCCCATCAAGGTTGAGTTTCCAATGAGGTCTGTCCCGATAAAGGCAACCATTGTGACCGTGATTGCTCCCACCACGATCTTGCCCATCTTGTTTCTCAGTGTACCTATAAGTGCCATTTTCTCTTATACTCTTTTTATAATAAGGTCGGCAAAAATAAGTAAATAATTTGCTATTGACTCATCCCCGAGATTTTTATAAAATGAAGGTAAAATTCTATGGATCAAACGGTTACTGTTACTTCCTCATGACAGTAATTCAAAACGTTATTCCATGTGGAAACAGTCGCTAACCATTTGAAACTTTGGATGGGCTCATTACACCCATACGACTCCAAAAAAAAGAAAGGCTTAATCCTGAGATTATGTGCCAGATACCCCACCAAGCGGCAACAATGGCCATTCCTCCAAGTCCATCAAAAAAGCCAAAAATCAGTATAAGTCCCAATCCAGAGTTTTGAATGCCAGTCTCTATTGCGATTGAGCGACGATCTGCCTGATTCAGCTTAAACAAGACTGCCAGATTGTATCCAGAAAGCAGGGCTAGCGCATTGTGTATCAAGACTAACAATATCACCATGTGTATGTAGGAAAGAAACAGATCCACATTTGCATTAAAAGCCATGATGATGATTGCCACAAAAATGGCAATGGAACTGTAGTGCATGATGGGATGCAACTTGTCAGCCACTTTGGGTTTCTTTTTTCGCAGTAACATGCCCAAAACAATGGGGATTAGGAGCAACATAGTGATGGTCTTAAACAAGCTCCAAAAATCCAAGCTCACCTCCCTCAAAATGACGGAAGTAGGCTCATACAGACTGGCCCAGATGGTGAGGTTTATTGGCGTTACCAAAATGGCAAGTGTACTTGAGACAGCTGTAAGGCTTACAGATAAAGCCGTATTTCCTCGAGACATTGAAACCATGAAATTTGAGATGTTTCCTCCAGGACATGCAGCCACCAGCATCATTCCCAAAGCAAAACTGGCTCTCGGCTGTACAAGAAGAACCAGTAGAAAAGTCAGTGCAGGTAAAACAAAGAACTGGGATAGTAATCCTACCATTGCTGGCTTGGGGGAGCTCATCACATTTTTGAAGTCCTCAAGTCTCAGATTTATCGCCACTCCAAACATGATAAAGCCCAAACTTAGATTGAGATAGAAAAGATTGGCCTCACTGAAGTTGAGCGTGACTTGATCAATAGACTCCATGCAGGAAAGATAGCAAGGAAATAGAAGACAAGATCCCACCATCCTTAGGTCAAGCGAAGTAGCTACAAAACCTAAGAAGGAAGGATATACATTGAATGTGTGCTAAGTGCTACTTCTCCCTAATAATGATGTCTCCATGCATATTTTTGAATGTGTATTCAGGACCCCCTCCGTTTATCTCTCCAAAAACCCAGGAATTTATTGACACTTTGTATTCTTTGCCTGTAGATTTCACTTCAGGCTTAGATCGATCCACAGTCATTACAAAGTCTGTGTATATCTCGCCTTGATCGGATCGCATCTTTGCCCTCGCCTTGATATTAGAAGGAAAAGTGACATCTACATTTCCATGCAAAGTGACAAATGACATGGGTTCGTCTGGAGTCACTTTCAAAAAATTCACTATGATATCTCCATGCACGGTGTTAGAAACGATAGAGCCACTCATATCGGTAAGGGAAAGTGCCCCGTGCACAGCTGATATCTCGTGTGTGCCATTAACTCCTGCTACAGTCACTGTCCCATGAACTGTAGAAACATCCAAATCAAAATTGGACGGAACCTTAATGGTCAGGTTTATCGGCTTCTTCCAGGAGTTTGTCTCAATCTCTATCCGGTTATTGTCTTCAGAAGCACTAAGCTCAATAGGGCTAGTGGATATACGCTTCATACCTGCTGGCACAGATTTATCTTTATTCTTGTCTTTGTGCTTGCTATCACAGCTATCGCAATCCTCACCTGTGTTCGCTTGTGCTTCAATGATCACCTCCGTTCCGCTATAAGATTCGACCTTAATGTCCCCTCGTACCAAACCTACCTCCAGTTTCCCTTTCTCCTTAGGCGAACTCAGTGGAATTGCTATTCGCTCATTAAAGTCTTGGGCCGAGGCATGAAATGATCCTATTATGAATAATGTAATTATTAGCTTTTTCATCTTTCTTCTATTTAATTTTCTGTAAGCACTGACCTATTTGGTTAGTGAAGTGCCCTTAAGGGCTGATTTTTTCAAATACACATCTCCGTTTACACTTTTGAAGGATAACTGAGGACCTCCTTTTCCAATCTCTATTCCTGTCTTAGATCCGATCTTGAACTTTCCATGCTCGTTGCTATTCTCAATTCTTGGTCTCAGCTCTTGGTAATCAAAAGCTGTGTATAATTCTCCGTGCATGGAATCGAAAAAGATCTTTGCTGCAAAGTCACTCGGTAGCGTCAAGTTGAAGTCTCCATTTACGGTCTGGAAGCCAACTGATTTTCTGGGATTCTCTAAAAAATTGATTGTTAGATCTCCATTTACCGTTGATGCTTGAATGACCTGTCTTGCATTCTCAATTTCTACTGAACCATTGACATTGCATGCTTTGACAGGACCATCGACATCTTTTACCAAAACATCCCCCTTATTAATGGTATGGGCATCTAGCGTAACAGTGTTAGGCACCTTTACCGTGTATTGATACTTAAAATCGTACCCTAAAGCCTCCATATTGATGTTAATATTGTTACTCCATCCCGATCCCCAGCTTGTCCTTTTTATGAAAGGAGCTTCAGTATAAAACACGAGCGAGTCACTTGAAACCTGCTCTCCTAACTTCAACTCAGATTTTGCCTTTGCCAAGTCTCGGTCTGAATCTGCTTCGATCCATATTTCAAGTAATAATTCAACTTGTCTCCCCTCTGTCGCTTCTACTACCACATCTCCTTGGATATTATCAACTATCACTGTCATAGATGAGGGATCAGCAATTGGATATGTTTTCTCGATGACGACCTTATCCTCCTTGAGGAAAGGGTTCATCAGCATGGTTATGATTAAAATAAAATTCATTAGTCCTAGTTTTTGAGTTTAAGTCTTTTGCAGTGATTGGTTACTCTGATCCAGTTTATCTCGCACTATTTCATCCTCTGTTTGTTGCCTCAATTGCTCCATGGTATCGATCGAGGATTTTTCTTGAAGAGCTACTAATGCATCGGCAATAGCCACTAGCAGTATAGGCGAATCTTGCATTTTCAAAGCGTCAACCAGAGCGGTCCTGACCTCTGATTGATCCGAATACCTAAGCAACGACTCCAAAGAGGCCAGTCTCACATTCACATTTTTATCTTCGTTGAGGGTGAAAATCAATGCATCAATCACCTTTTCATCTACAGTGGGTAGGTCAGCAGCCATATTTACCGCGCGTATTCGTTCTTGAGCTTTCGGCTGCTCAATCAACGTCAACATCATCATTTCCTTCATCGTCTGTATTTCGCTACTCAGCTGAGCAATGTCCTTCTGCTGCCCCTGCGTTGGCAGCAACCACCACCCTATGGAAAGTCCCATCAATAGCGACGCAAGCCCAACCTGCCAACTCGTAGAAATTTGAAGAATTAGCCAATCCAGTATAGAGGTTTTGGAACTTTGCTTTTGATCTGCATATCCCGCCATCATCCCTTCAAACCTGGCGTCCATTGACGCAGATGGAGATGGCCGTTCTATTTCATCAAAGAGTCTCCAAGTATCTTCAAGTTGCTCCAACGCTGCAGCCTCAGCGGGGTTGGAATCAAGAAATTTCTGCAACTCCTTCTCTTCTTGCTCGCTAATGTTCCCGGACAGTCTGTCTTGCCATAGCTCCTTTGCTCTTTCGTAGTTTTTTTCCATTTCTTTCTATTTTTTTATTCTTCCTACCGCACATCGAGTCTCATGTAAGACTCTCTTAGTTCTTTCAAGATCCGGTGCACTCTCACCTTTACCGCACTCTCCGTTATACCAAACATCTCTGCAACTTTTGCATACTTCACCTTCTGAAGTCTGACCAGTTCAATAAGCTCTTTCTTTTCCTGCGAGAGATCCTCCAAGGCTTTCTTTAGATTCATGAGTTCGTCTGATCGTTCCATTTCCACTTCTCTATTTTGACTATCACTTAATTGCTCCTCATAGGAATTCATATCTTCTTTGAAAGCATATCTTTTGTTCTTTCTGTAGTGATCATGATGAACATTTCTTGCCATCTGAAAAGCCCAAATTTCAAAATCACCTGAATCCTTATAGGTATGCTTGTACTTCAAAATCCTCATGAAGACATTTTGAACCAAATCTTCGCTGGTGGCTCCATCATTGGTCATGCCATAGAAAAAGCCAAAAAATCGTCTGCTATACCTTTTGTACAGCAGGTTTAATTTTTCAATCTCACCGTCTCGCACTTTCAGCATGAGTGCATGATCATCAAGTAGGTTTGTTTGGTGCATTCTGTCGGGGAAACTGAGGTAATTTCGGAAGGTTACATGGAGATATAAAAATTTCTAAAATTCATTCGTAGGTTTGAACAATGAACTTTGAAAGCCTTAAAAACGAACTTCAGGGAGACCTCCATACAGGTGATGCAATCAGAAGAATTTATGCAACCGATGCATCCGCCTATCGTGAAGTTCCAGAGGCTGTTGCGATACCAAAAAGTGACAGTGATATTCAGAAACTGATCCTTTTTGCCTCTGCAAACCAAAGATCTCTAATTCCCAGAACTGCCGGAACTTCGCTGGCAGGTCAGGTCGTGGGGGGTGGCATAGTGGTGGACGTTTCTCGTCACCTAACCAAAATAATCGAAATCAATACCGAAGAAGAGTATGTCTGGGTGCAGCCTGGGGTCGTTCGAGATGAACTTAACAGAACCCTTACAGAGCATGGCTACTTCTTCGCCCCAGAAACTTCCACAGCGAACCGTGCAATGATTGGCGGGATGATTGGGAATAATAGCTGCGGTTCTAATTCTGTCGTTTATGGAAGTACTCGCGAGCACCTGCTGGAAGTGAAAGCCCTGTTGTCGGATGGCAGCTCATCTCATTTCAAAGCCACTGATTCATTAGAAAGCGAATCGGATCTAGAGACAAAGATCTTCGATAGTCTATCGTCGATTCTTTCAGATAAGGACAACCTAGACAGAATCAAACAGGAATTTCCAAAGCCTAACATTCCTAGACGAAATACAGGATATGCCTTGGATATGCTCGCGGAAATGAAACCCTTCAATCCTGAAGGGGAACTATTAAACCTATGCTCCCTAATTGCAGGTTCTGAAGGCACTCTCGCTTTTGTGACTGCTGCAAAATTGAAGATTACTAAAGTACCCCAGGGAGAGAAAAGACTGGTTTGCATTCATTGTAAGAGTGTGGAAGATGCTTTGAAGGCGAACCTTATAGCACTTAACTATCATCCATACGCTTGCGAGCTAATGGATCATTACATCTTGGAAGCTACTGCTAGAAATAAAGAACAAGCAGCCAATCGCTTCTTTGTTGAAGGTGAACCAAAAGCTATTCTCGTGGTAGAATTGATTGGAGAGACAGAAAAGACTGTTGACCTACAGATTCTGGAGTTTCTTACTGCATTGGGTAAAGAACGGCTAGGATATGCCTTCCCAATCATCAAGGGAGATGACATCAAAAAGGTTTGGAATCTACGAAAAGCTGGGCTTGGGCTTCTTTCAAATATCCCCGGAGATACTAAGCCTGCACCTGTCATTGAGGATACCGCGGTTGACGTACAAGACCTACCTAACTACATTGGTGACTTCAATAAAATTCTGCAGAAGCATGACCTGTATTGTGTACACTATGCCCATGCGGGATCGGGCGAATTGCATTTGAGGCCTTATCTTAATTTGAAAACAGAAGAGGGAGTAGGGCTCTTCCGTACAATTGCTCAAGAAATTGCCGACCTAGTCAAAAAGTACAATGGCTCCCTTTCAGGTGAGCATGGAGATGGTCGATTGAGAGGAGAGTTCATCCCTCAAATGATAGGAGAAGAAAATTATAAGCTCCTTAAAAGAGTGAAAACCGCATGGGATCCCAATAACATTTTCAACCCAGGAAAAATTGTTGATACAGCTCCCATGGACACCTCCTTGCGGTACGAAAAGAATCAGGAAACACCAGCGTTCGAAACAATGCTTGACTTTTCCAAAGATCAAGGGATCGTACGAGCTGCTGAGTTATGCAACGGGTCAGGAGACTGTAGGAAATCGGAATTGACAGGAGGCACCATGTGTCCTAGCTACCAGGCCACTAGAGACGAAAAAGACACTACGCGTGCCCGTGCAAATATTCTGCGAGAGATGCTAAGCAGAAAAGAAAGTAGCGTTCCTTTTGCTCAACCAGAAATAGGAGAAGTAATGGACCTCTGTCTTTCATGCAAAGGATGCAAAAGTGAATGCCCATCGAATGTGGATATGGGGAAGCTCAAAGCAGAGTGGCAATACCAGTCAATGAAAGAAAACGGTACCTCTTTGCGAACCAAGCTGATAGGTAATTACACTAAAAGCATGGAGCTATTCGAACATACTCCATGGGCCTATAATCTTACTCGAAATCTATCCAAACCACTGCTAGGATTCGCTTCGAAAAGATCCATTCCCAAAATGGCAAATCAGACTTTGAAGCGATGGTTCGAGAAAAAATTCCGATCGCTACAACGAGCACCAAAAAGATCGGTCTATTTCTTTTTTGATGAGTTTACGAACTATCTGGATGTAGAAATAGGAAAGAAAGCAATTATGCTTTTGGATCGATTGGGATACGAGGTGATTGCTGCAGATCATGTTGCTAGTGGAAGACCTTACCTCTCCAAGGGTATGCTGGAAGAGGCCAAAGAACTTGCAAAAACCAATGTCAATTTATTTTCAACACTGCTCAAGGACGATAGCTTCTTGGTTGGTATCGAGCCTTCTGCAATCCTCACCTTCCGTGATGAATATCCAGATCTACTCCGAGGCAAGGAAAAGGATCTTGCTCATGAGGTAGCAAGCAAGACATTCACCATCGAAGAGTTTCTTGCACGAGAATTAGATGCTGGCACCTTAAAAGGCGAGGACTTTTCCCGTGATAAAAAGGAAGTGCTTGTACATGGGCATTGCCATCAAAAGGCACTCTCTTCCATGACACCCACAATGAAGATTCTGAAAGCAGCAGAAAACTTTACCGTTCGAATGATTCCAAGCGGATGCTGCGGAATGGCGGGATCTTTTGGCTATGAAAAGGAGCACTACGACGTTTCGATGAAGGTGGGTGAGTTAGTTCTCTTTCCTAAAGTCCGGCAAGCAGAGAAGGGCACAATCATTTTGGCGTCTGGAACCTCTTGTAGGCACCAAATCTGGGACGGAACAGGGAA
>JABSPG010000102.1 GCA_013214445.1 Ekhidna sp.
ATCCTTCTTGGAAATGATCTTCAAATATTTAAACTTTAAACTAAGCTAATTTGGTCAACCTATTCTAGGACAAGACATAATTGCTGGTAGGTTTCATGATGCAGCGTGACTGTTTTTGTTGGCCTGGACATTGCTATGACGATTTTTCTCCTGTAGTACTTTTTCGGAACACGGAACACCAGGGGTCATAGACCCCCTTTTTATTCGTTTCCGTACTCTAAACAACCTTTTTGTGTTTTTCTGGCGTTCCATCTGGCGTTCCAGGGTGTTGGAACACTGCAGGATCGCCTGCCGGAATTTCCAGTTGATCCAGTTGCCCTTGTAAGTGACGTTTAACCTTCGCACGCAAGGCATGTACATTGTCCCAATAACTGATCTTATACTGGTAGCCCCGATTGGCATAACCGCCTGACTGCTGGATGTATTCTAACTCGATCAGGTCGTGGATGTAGCGGTGTAGCTGGGTTTTGCTGACGTTCAGAACTTGCCGGATTTCTCGCTGGCCAAAACTGTAATTATGGTGGTTCTCGCCCTTTGATTTTACATACTCTTTCAATCGTTCATAGAACAATCTCAGGCTCCCGTCTAACTCATCGATCTTTAATAAAATGCTGTCAAACATGATCTCTGCTGCTACTTGTAAATCTTCCTTCTCGGAGACTAATCGCCCTTTGCTATCCTTCGATCTTCTGTATTGGTTCAACAAGGTTATTTGCTTCACGTAGCTTTGGTAGAGTTCATTTAACCGTCTGATCTTGTGGGCTTCTTTGGGTAGCTCCACCTGACCGGCATAGGGATTGATTACCTCATAAGGCTTTAGCAGTCGGATGCAGTTTTTGATAAAGTTTGTTATCCGGGCTTGTTCCTCTCTATTGATTGCGCCTGCCGCCAGGCAGTTTTGGTATTGAATGACTCGTTCGGTTTGCTCACTGCTTTCGTCTACTGCAATGAGGAAGCAACGGTTCATGTTATCCTCATAGATCTCTCCTTTGGTCGTGCAGCTCATGGAAGCTATCGGGCCATAGACTACTTTCTCGTAAGCTCTGATATGCCCATCTTCATCTTTGCCCGATGTGCTACTGCTGATCATTCCCCTGGACTGTAATTCCCTAAACGCCAGGTAGGCTTCTTCTTTCATCCCGTCCAGATCTTCTAAACAGATCAGCTTATTGCTCAGGTCGTATTGCCCATAGTTGTACAAACTTCCTTCGGTCACTCGGGTAAAATGCTTCTTATCTTCTTCGGGGATAAACCTGGCTATCGCTGTGAGTAAATGGGTTTTTCCGCTTCCTGATGATCCTTGTATCAACGCATGGAGTGTGACAGGCATCTTGTAACTGGTGGCGATCCCAAACAAAAAAATGCGGTTGTTCTCTTCTCCTATTACTCCGGCTTTACCGATCAGCTCATTGAACCGCCCAACTAAGTTGGGTTTTTTCATGAAGTCAATATTTGCCTTTAGCTGTTGGCCATTGGCCGTTGGCTTGGGATCTGCCTTTGATTCTTGCTGTTCTTGTTCTCTATGCTGATCCAATAAATCTGTCAGGTGTTCAATATCTAAAATGAGCAGATCAGAGCGCAGCTCTAACTTTTCTGCTGCTTCCCTGGCTGTCCGTTCCACCTGCTTGTCCTCGTACAGATCTACTTTGCTTCTGCTCTTCCTTTTACTCTGTGGGTGTTCAATAAAGAGGGTGATTTTTAAACTGTCTAGTTGCGATTTGACCAAGCCTTTCACCGTGTAGTGTGCCGCCTGTCCATGATAGATAATCCCGTAAGGTTTAGTGATCAGGTCGTGTGACTTTTGGGGTATTGGTTGGGTTTCCGGTTTTGATCCTGCTATTTCAACTGAAAAGGATAAAGGTTTCCGGTTTTCAATCAAGTGAGCAAAGATTTCCAACTCATGTGATTGTGCCAGGCTGTTCACGTCTTCTACTTCCGGTACTTCT
This sequence comes from Ekhidna sp., assembly GCA_013214445.1. Classification (GTDB taxonomy): domain Bacteria; phylum Bacteroidota; class Bacteroidia; order Cytophagales; family Cyclobacteriaceae; genus Ekhidna. The sequence continues at coordinate 1,947 of JABSPG010000102.1, forward strand.
ATCGTTGATAGTTTCACCTGTGGTAAAAGCTTCTGCAGATCTTCTCCGTGTTTGGTAGTCGCCTTCCTTCCTGGTTCATCTCCATTCAAAAAGAGTATGATTTCTTCTAGTTGTTTCAGATCCCGGATTGCTTTCTTGTGTTCATCAGTCAACCCATTTGTGCCATACAGTGCCAACACTTCATAGCCTTTCAAGTCTAACTGCTGTAAGGTTGCTGCATCAATAATACTTTCGGTTAATACCAGGCGTTGGGTGTTGGACTTGGGGTATCGAGGATAGAGACCAGAACGATCTTTTAGATAAAAGTGTCTGCTGTTTTGGTTGTCGATGGTCGATCTAAAGTAAAGCCCTGTTACCCGGTGCTGCTGATTCCTTAAAGCGAACACAATACAGCTTTTGCCAAAGGAACTGTAGGCTTTTTCTCCGGTACGATTATTCACATGGCCTTTGTCAAGCAACAAGCCGTATTTCACACAGCTTTCGATCAATGCCTGGTCTTTTCTCGTCCCATGATGGAACTGACCACTGTTGTAGCCGACCCCATAGGATGGGGAGCCAATTAGTTTTGTCAGATTTCTGCTTTCCAGATATTCTTTAGCCGGCTTGCTGTTGTGTACTGCATTGCAGAAGTAGGTAAACATTTTGGTAAGCACTGCGATTTGGGGAGCTGTACTGCTTGGCTCATTTCTCTAATAATCATACTTTCACATTTCTTGATCGCCTCATGTTTGCTGCAGCTCTCCTTGTGCATCACAAAATCTATCACGTCCAGGCTCTTGCCATTGGTGGGGCAGTTCGTGGAGAAGCAGTAGCAGCTTTGGGTTTTGTAGTACACCTGCAGGCTTGGGGTCTTGTCCTGATGGAAGGGGCAGTTCAGCCGATGGTTCTTGTCGGGTTTCAGCCCGTAGTGATCCAGGACCTGGGCGAGTGGCAAGCGTTGTTTAATTTCTGCTATTTCCATCGCATTTGGATTTCTGACAGGTGGTCATCTAATCGTAAAAACTCATCTTCCAACAACAGCAGCCCTAAATACCGATCTCCTAACCCTTCGTAACTGTCCAGTCTCTCTGCACAGCGGACTAGTGCATACTTCGCATAGCGCAGTAACTGCGCCACTTCTGCAGGGTTAGTATCTACACTCAGATATTCATTTAATTGCGTCAGATCGTAAGGCATATTTTTTTTAATTATTTTTTCTGATACATCATTGTTTTGCAATAATACATATTTGTATTAATAATTAAAACGTTAATGTATCTCTATCACTCTCCAATGTTTTAAATACTGCTTTAAATCGGTATTTTTGATGTCTATATGTATTATCTAGCAATCTTGATATTTTAAAACATGAGTGTAGGAGAACGGATAAAAGATTTGAGAACACAGAAAAAATTGACTCAAACTGACCTGGCCAAGCTGGTAGGGTTGACTTACATCCAAGTAGGTCGATATGAGACACAAAAGTCTAACCCTTCTTCTGACGTGTTACAAAAGCTGGCTGCTGCCCTCGACACCACTGCTGACTTTTTAATGAATGGATCTTCTGATGAAGTGGTAGCTACTCAGCTCACTGACAAAGAGCTATTGAGGCAATTCAAGGAAGTAGAGCAACTTAACAATGAGGATAAGCATTTGGTCAAAACGTTTATTGATGCTTTCTTAACCAAACGGCATGTTCAAAAACTGGCACACTAAATAATCAAGGAATGAGAACAATCACTATTGATATCATCAACGAAAAGGCCATCCATCTTTTGCAGGATTTGGAACTGCTTAAACTGATTCGTCTTAGGAAGGAAAAAGCTGGTCAAAAAGGTACTGATTGGGGTAAATACAAAGGGGCTATGTCTAAACAATCCATCAGTGAGGTTGACCAGCAACTAAATGAGCTACGCAACGAATGGGAGTAAAATACCTCTGGGATACCAATACGGCAATCTATTACCTGCAGCAACAATTCCCATCTTTTGCCGAACAGTTTATAGACAGCACTTTATCCGATTCCAGTCCGGCTATTTCTGCTATTACTGAGATTGAGCTTCTCTGCTGGAAAACAGCCACTGAAAAGGATCTGGAAGTGCTGCATAATTTTATCAATGATAGCCTGGTCTTTGAGCTGGAAAAGGACATCAAACTCAAAACGGCTGATATTCGTAAAGCCCACAAAATCAAGCTGCCGGATGCCATCATTGCTGCTACTGCCTTGATTCATGATCTAGCCTTGCTCACCAGGAACGTGAGTGATTTCAAAAATATCGAGGGACTTGATTTGATCAATCCGTATGAGAAGTAAAAGCCCCGGATCTCTCGAGGCTTCAGGATTATTTTTTTAGAGATATTTCACCCGTTTTACTATCAACAATAAATATTGATTTAAACCGATCTCCTTGCTTCTGTCTTACCTTGTATTCTTCCTGAAGAAGTTCCCTTATGGCATCCACTTTCAGGCTAATGAACTGGAAAAGTCCATCTTGATCGTGGCCGTATTTCATACTTCTCTCGATCCTGAAAAGTGGACGGAGAGATAGCTTACTCCATATCTATCACAGATAATTTATCCTTAAGTAAATCATATTCGTAGGTCAAATTGGAGAAGATTTTGTTACTCCTATCATCGTATGTAAGTAATGCGGATTTTGACTTGAAAATAAATTTCACCTTACTTCCATTCTTAACCACCTCTATTTTTTTAACAGGATATGAAAGGTCTTCTGAGTAGTTTTCCGGTTTTGAGATAACCTCAAAATCACCGACATAAGAAAACGTATTCTTTGATACTCTAAACAAAGACAATTGAGAGTAGTATTCACCATTTACTTCCAAGAGTACAAAATCATTATTGTCGACAGATACCTCGTACAAATCTCCTCCATAAGGAGATTTTTCAAATTCATAACTGAACAATATTTTCCCCGAACCTTCTTCTACTACAAAAATGGCATCTGTCAAATATGTCGAATCATTGCTCCCCCAAATAAAAAGGTTCTCTCCACATATCTTTGAACCATAAACGTTGCTTATGGAAGCTAACTCTAGCTCGTTATTATAAATCGCACAGACGTTAAAATATTGCTTACTTTCCTGAGCTTTAGCACAACTCGAGAGAATCAAAAGAAATAGTATCTCAAAGGTTATTTTCATTTTTATCTCCACCAAGGTTGAACAAATCCCATCAAACCTCCTGGAAGTGGTCGCCAAATGGCAATGTGTACGTGAGTAGGATAAATCGATGGTATTCCATGTCTTCCCATGTAACCTATTAGGTTTCCTGCATTAACATTTTGACCTACTGTTACTGCACTTTTTGACAAGTGGCCATAATCAACATAGTAATTTTTACCGTTAATCATTGAACTAGTTCTTACGGTATGGGGACCGTAGCTGCCTTTGTGACCTACCCTTATAACATCACCATCATACATTGCATAAACATCGTCTCCCACTTCGCCCTTGTAGTCTACTCCAAAGTGTGGCCTTTTACCTCCATTCCTAGTATTTCCATAGCATCCATATTCACAATTTTGAGGCGTGGTTGCAATTTCTCCGGTCTTGGTAGGTTTTGCTCCTCCTGGAACTTCTTCATTAAGGAATCGCCCTTTAGAGCCAAAATTCCCACCACCTCTTTCATTTACTTTTCCAGTCCAAAAATTAGCATCATTTGAAGCAGCATCAATTCCAGCCACCAGTCCTCCTAATGCAGCTCCAGATAGACCTCCAATTGCTCCATTTCTAAGTCCTGTACCAAGTGCATCTCCAAAATTGCTTCCACCAACAAGCGCATTACCCGTTCCAGATAGAAAACCCGCTCCAAATCCGACCCCACCTCCAATAGCTGCACCCGACAAAAAGCCTGATGTCGCGCCAGATATTCCAGCTCCTGCTAAAGTGCCCGTTCCCGAAAAAGCTGCGGCAAATCCAGCTCCAAAACTTGAACCTCCTAAAGCTGCACTAATGCCTGTCCCTAATCCAGCACCTAATGCTCCTGATGCTGCACCTACAGCAAAGTATCCTAAACCATCCCAGAAATTATCAATCTTATTTGCATTGAAAGCAGTGTTCAATGCTGCACCTACCAGAATCGGCACGAACCAAGCCAGCTCCCCATCGGGATCCACCATCATCACGGGGTTGTTGCCCATGCCGGTGTAGGGTGAACTGAACTGTCCTGCCGGGTCTACTTGTGGGAACCTACCCAAGACAGGATCATAATTTCTACTAAGAAAATCGTATAGTCCTGTGAGACTGTCAAGCGAGGAAAAAGGTGCTTGATACAAAAGCCCTGGATCTACATACCCTGAAGCTCGCCAGCTTTTACTAGTTGGGAGTCCAAAGGGATAAAAATTATCGCATTTTTTCCGACGCTTATCTCTTTTTTCCTACACCCTTCCTAAAAAACAACTCGGTTTCTTTAAAGCTCAGATAATCAAAAAGTCAAAATTTTTTCAGCGTGCCTTTGCACACGGCTCGAAGATAGTAAAAGTTCACATCGGTTGGAAGGATAAATGCGCTTAACTGTACATCATTCTTTGCAGTCGTGTCCTGCGGATTTATTCTTTCAACTGATGCGCCAAACAGGCTTCTGTTTTCATTCGGGCGGTGCTTTTATTACTGTGCGGCATGTTGCACTCATTTCTACGTCAACCCCCGCATCTTATTTCACTTTCCAGTTGCACGATCTCAGCTCGTGGATGATGTCCGTTGTAGTTTGATGCTCTGTCCAGCGAGCAACCGCACCCCATAGCCTGTGTGCCAGAAAAAGGGCAGGTTTGTCGAAAATGATAAAAGCAAATCGGGTTTAGCGTTGGGTAAATAGCACTACAAAAAAACGAAGGCTGTGAAGCCATTTCCCCTGCCGCAAGTGCAACGAGGCTGGAACTTCAATCAACTCATCTCACTGCCTGAGTTTTATTGTCGTGCGGCTTTAAGGCGGGGGATTTGCTTTTTTCATTTTTCGGATGGCATCAAGCCACCTGAACGTCTGGTGCTATCAGGCTATGGGCGGTAGATGCGGATTAACAAGGGCTGTGGCTGGATGCGAAGGGATGCCTGTCCCGGACGAAGTTCCGGGAGCTAGCGGGACGGGCAGACAGGGGAACAGCCGTGACAGTGGAGCCACCTTGTGGCCAAAGAAGGGACGGATTGCAGGGACGGTTGGCCTCATGTGGAGCACTGGCACACCTTATTTTCTATCCAATAGTTGCGAGTTGCACCACTCCTTGCATGGCGACCAAAGGGAGCCAACTGCTGACTGTTCAGTACTCTTTGGGTTCTTGTTTTACGTGTCGGATTCTAAGGATTCTGATCTCCTTTTCTGTATGACGATATGCTACCCGATAAGAGTGCTTTTCAAAGGCTCGGTAGTTACCCGGATTATTTTTCTTGTATTTGTCCGGAGGATATATTTCCGGATCGCTTGGCAAATCATCAATGACAGCATTGATCTCACTCCTTACTTTTTGTGCGCCGGAATAGGAGTCTTCAAGGATTTGATCGTAGATTTTCTTGAACCGCTTTGATGCTCGCAGGTTCCAGTTGACAATGGGTAACTTACTCACCAGTTCTTCATTTGTTCTTTGAGTTCTTCATGTGAGATAAACTCTCCTCGATCCATTTCTGCATCTGCTTCGTCCAACTCTTTATTGTACTGTTCAACACTGATCGGCTGATACTCTTTTTCTGTTTCTACCATGCTAAAAACAAGGTTGATAAACCGATCATCTGCCTTAGTGCTTAAGAACTCTTGTATAGCTTCTAATCTTTGTGCTGCTCCCATGACTATTTCCTTTTCTACAAAGTAACGATTTCTTAGCATATTTTGATCTGTTTAGCCTAACGGATGATATTGCTCAATTTCTTGTTTCAACCCTTCTACCTCATTCTGTAGATATTTCTCGGTACTGCTCACGTATCTGTGTCCTGCCAGGTATTGCGCTTTTCTCAGGTTGTATTGCTTTAGCCACTTCACGATCACACTTGCCCTGATCTGTTGTGCTGTCAGGTTTGGATAGTCTTTTCTTAATCGTTTCATCACACTGGACATGTAGTGTCCCGGGGAGCTTCCGCCGGATATTCCTACAAATAAAAGCTGGGTTACTTCCTTTGATTGCTGTAATATCTCCGGTCTTACCTTCATCACATATTCATACAGCTCCATCACCTGGAAGGGTTTTAATTCCAATGTCCGCTCGTTGCTGGTTCTGCTTCCATACACGTGTACAACTCCCTCCTGTAGCTTGATCTGCTCTACTTGCATTTGATACACTTCTCCTGTCCTTAAGCCCTGATAGATCAGTAGTCCCAGCATTGCTTTGTTCCTTTTCTCGTGGATCGTGTTGGCCGGATAGCTGGCATAGATTCGGTGCAACTCGAGGGGTTCGATCACCTGATAGATTTGTGTTCGCTTTCCTGGTCTGATCTTGATGCGTGTGAGTGGGTTCTTGTCTAGTTGGTGTTCTGCAATGAGGTAATCATAATAGTGGTTTACTGCCATCAGGTAATGATACTTGCTCTTTTGTGTCAGTCCTTTTCGTTTCAGATAATTCAGATAAGCCAACCCATCCTGATAGCTCACTTCTTCTATTTCTATCCTTTCACCTTTCAGCCATTCTTTAAAGTAGCGTATGTTTTTGATGTAGGATGCTCTGGAAGTACTGCTGTAGCCTTTTGATTTCAGGTAGTTGTCTAATTCAGTCATGGAGTGTTATTGTGTCGCTTAGATCGTATTTAGGGATGTTGCTGAACTCTTGTTCTATCTCCATTAGGTGGGTGTATATCTGTGTGCTTTCTAAACTGCTGTGTCCTAAAAACCTGCTGATAGATTCTAGTTTCATTCCTGCCTGAAGCAAGTGTGTAGCGATGCTGTGTCTTAATGTGTGTAGTCCGATCTCTTTCTCTTTCAGTTCCTCATTCTCTGTCTGATAGATCAAGTAATGTAATCGCATCAATAAGCTTTGTCCATGCATCCTTTTCATATGATTGTAGCTCACGAACAGTGCTTCTAGTTTGCTCCCTGCTGTCAGATATGGCCTGTGGTCATAGATGTAATCCTGTAAGTGTTTTAAACTGGTTCTATTGATTGGTACTAGTCTCTCTTTCTGCCCTTTTCCTTTCCTCACGTGCAACACTGCATTATCGAAGTTGATATCTTCTACATTCAAGCTTGCTCCTTCATTCCTTCTCAACCCACACCCGTAAAACACTGCTAACATTGCCCTGTCTCTTGCCTGTATTGCTTCCTGCTTTTCTTCTGGTATGTTCTTCTTCGTTGGTGATGGTGAGTAGGTCGCTTTGAACAGCTGGTCTATTTCTTCCTCTGTGAGGTACACGAGTTTGTTCTCTGCTGTCTCATTCTTAAAAGTCAACACGGGTAATTCGATCCGTCCGACTTCTCGCAAGTAGTCTGTAAATTTCCTCAGTGCCTGTAAGTGCTTATTCAGGTGTGCTCCGCTCAGTCCTCCGTCTTTTCGGTCATTCGATCGCTCTTTTAACTTCTCGTAGTAGCTCTTGATGTGGTGGATGTCGAGTGCCTTGATTTGGTTGACGCCTTGCGCCTCTAAATAATATAAGAACTCTCGGATGTGTAAAGGCAGATAGTAAACGGTCGTTTCTGCATATCCCAGGATGTCCAACCATTCTTTAAAACTTTGCTCTAAGTAGCGATAAGAGGCATTTTCTAAGTTTAATTTCTTCATGGTTGGTGTTTTTAGATCAAGTGGTGTTTGCTACTTAACTCGCTGATTTTCTTCTACTTCTTCCCGCCGATTTACCAGTGGCGTTTGAGTGGCGGATAGTGGCGTTTTCCTCTTTTTGTTTCAACTCTTCCAGTTTTTGATCTAAGATGCTGTCGATCTTTTTCTGTAGGGTTTGGTAATCTTCATAGCTGTTCACATAGTAATGATGGGTTTTCTCTCCTTTCACTTTCTCGTATCTCAGCAGTCCCATACTCACTAATTGCCTGTGGTATCTCCTGATCGTGGTTTCTTTGATTCGCATCCCTCGCATAGCTTGTGTAGCACTAAATCGTTCTTTCTTCTCGCTTTGTATCCACTGCTTTAATCCTTCAAAGTAGTTCCTACATGCCCCTGATAATTCATCACTCTTGCGGATCAAGATCCCCTTTATGAGGCCATTGGCCTCTTTTATATCTTCTAGTGTTGTCTCGATGTATTCCTCGCCTGTCTCTTCATCTGCTTTCTTCTCTCTTTGGTATTGGTGATAAAAGGTTACTGCCTCGATAAAAGCCAGGTAGTGCGCATTGGTTCTTCTTGGTTTGAACACTTCTTTCGGGATGATTAGCTGTGGTGCATAAGGATTCCTGATCGCCACAGGTTGCAACACTCTTTGCATGTTCTGGAACTGCTCGATGATCTTGTACTGCTCCATCCTGTCTATTAGGCCGGCCGCCTCGGCCCGTTGGTAGTTCATGATCTGTTCATCTTGCTCGGGTGATTCATCGATGTAGATCAGGAAGCTCCTGTTTGCATTGTCTTCATACAAGCTCTCTTGTGTAGTACATCCTGCTACACATACAGGCCCTTCTACTTTCAGTGTTACTGTCCGTGTCTCTCCTTTGGTGTTCTTGATTACTACTGTAAGCTTCCCTAAAAGTTGTCCATTTAAAATTAGAGTTGGCTGAGCCCCAAGGCGAAGCATATTTTCTAACTTTA
>JABSPG010000103.1 GCA_013214445.1 Ekhidna sp.
GCAGAAGAGGTAATGGGTAAGAAACCAGGTAGTTTCCTACAAGGACCAGATACAGATCCTGCTCACGCGAGAGCTATTCGAGCCGGGCTTGATTCGAAAAAACCATTCACCCAGGAGATATTGAACTACTCCAAGAATGGCAAGCCTTATTGGCTGCAAATCTCAATGACGCCAATATTAGATGGTGCGGGTAATGTTGAAAAATTCATTGCAATTGAAAGCGATATAACGGAACAAAAAGCAGAGGCAGAGCAAATGAAAGCGCTTTCACTTGTGGCTTCCAAGACAGATAACGCAGTTGTAATTACCGACAAACATGGCAAGATCGAGTGGGTAAATGACGGTTTTGAGCGAATTACAGAGTATACGTTGGAAGAGGTGATTGGCACAAAACCAGGATCCATGCTTCAAGGAGAAAAAACTACCGATGAACAAAGACAAGCAATAAGGAGAGGTCTAGATTCTAAGAAACCTTTTGATGCAGAGATATACAATTACTCTAAGTCAGGTAGAGGGTACTGGCTGGCGCTTTCCATCAGTCCAATCTTTGATGATCACGGTGAATTGGAGAAATTTATCGCAATTGAGAGTGACATTTCTGAACGAAAAGAGGCGGAAGAGCAGATGCGAAGCATGATGGATCAGCAGTTCGCGGCTTCTGAGGAACTGATGAAGAAAGAGAAGGAGCTCAATAAGGCGCTAGAGGAGGAGTTAGCAAGTAGGGCAGAGCTAGATAGTACCATGTCTAGGCTGAAGGAGACACAAACGCAAATGGTGCAAAACGAGAAAATGGCCTCCATTGGTCAGCTTACTGCCGGTATCGCACATGAGATCAATAATCCAATAAATTTCGTTTATAATGGTATTGATTCCTTGAAAATGAGCTTGGATGATCTCTTTGTGATCATTGATAAGTACAACAATCTAGATCCTAATCAAGACGTAGCGACATTCATTTCCGAGATTGAATCTCTGAAGAAGAAACTGAGATACGATCGTTTGATTAAGAATTTACCAAGTACCATTGATGATATCAAGACAGGTGCCAACCGAACAATTGAAATTGTGAAAGGTCTGAGAGTATTCTCCAGATTAGATGAGGAAGATCAGAAGCTCGCGAACATCAACGAATGTTTGGATAGTACTTTGATTCTTTTGAGAAACAAAACAAAAGATGTTATCAAGGTTCAGAAGTTCTACGATCAGCACATTGGAGATATCATGTGCTATCCAGGACAGTTGAATCAAGTATTCATGAACTTGATCACGAATGGTATCCAGGCAATCCCTGAGGATAGAAAAGATGGTAAGCTTAGTCTTTACACCGAGAACCTAGAAAACTCTGTAGTGATACGAATCATGGACAATGGATCGGGAATACCGAAAGATGTTCAGAAGCGAATCTTTGAACCATTCTATACGACCAAACCTGTAGGAATTGGTACTGGACTCGGGCTATCTATTTCGTTCGGAATCATAGAAAAACACAACGGTAAAATCTATGTCAACAGTGAGGTAGGAAAAGGAACAGAGTTCGTCATTGAATTACCTAAATAATCAAATAATTAACACTTATAAACCACACGGATATGTTAGATGAAAGTGTAGCGTCATTCAATGTTCCTGATGAAATCGAAGAAGATTTCAACAACATCCTGTACGTTGATGACGAGAATAGCAATTTAAGGGTATTTGATAGCGTCTTCAGTAGATACTACAATGTCTTTACTGCAAATAATGGCAAGACTGCCATCAAGCTTCTGAGAGAATATGATATCAATATGATTATCACAGATCAGAAGATGCCGGAAATGACAGGAACTGATCTATTGGAACAGACCCTTGAGGAATTTCCTGATATGATTAGGATCATACTAACAGGTTTTGCAGATATTCAGGCAATCATAAAGGCCATAAATAAATGCAGTATATACAAGTATGTGACTAAGCCTTACGAAAATGCAGAGATGAGAGAGATCATTGATAAAGGTCTTGAAATCTTCAACATGCGTGAGAAAAAGTACCAAGGCAGTCCGTTCTTTGCTAAGAAGAATGGAAATGTGAACGGCTCATCGAATGGTGCATCTGAAGATGGTTCTGGTGAAGTAAACCATAATTTTGCAACAAAGGTCTTAGGTGACATCATCACGAAGAAGGAGAACTATGAATTGTATTTAGAAAATGCGATTTCCTATAATTTCCAAAAGGAAAAACCACTGTTCTTTAAGGATTTCTATATCCATGCAGGAGAAGAATCGGCAAAGCTTTACCACGTCAGCTACAAAGTGGATCAGCCGGATAAGGCAGCTATCGTTTACATGCACCTCAAGCTAAAGTTGAGACAGATTTTGATCAAAAATGACAACAATATTGGATTACATGAGCTAATCGAGCAGCTAGAGCAATTCTATATAGAACTTGACGAAGAGGTTAAAATCTCCAACTGGAATATTCTGACGTATGATTGGGATGCAGGAAAGTTGGAATGCGTGACCAAAGAACTTGAGTCTCGTGTATATACCATTGGACATCAGCTAGAGGAAGTTAAATTTGAACTCGCAAATAATCTATTGGAGGGATATAAGCATTACACCATTGATTCAGACATGTCCTTAATGGTATACGGATGGGATTTTGAAGCTAATAGCAGTGACGGTGAATCCGATATTTCTCATAATGTTAACATGATTGTGAATAATGCTACGAGCTATCCTTTGGATATGCAAGAGAATCAAATAACCAAGGGGCTTGAGAGCCTTTCTAAGAACTACAAGGATTTAATTTTTTACGGACTACACATAACAGAAGAAAATGAAAATTGAAGCAAACAAAGTGAAAAAGTGGTGCGATGAAGCATTGTCACCAGTTGCATGGCAAAGAATTGTGGTGAAAGTTTCACCTGAGCTTAGAGGGACAGGATTGAACATTAAAAACCTAACAGATCCCAGCGACAGCATTTTGCTTGACGATGGTCAGTACGACATTATCAAGAAGGCAATAGAAGAGGTATATGATGTACCTGTTGAAGTAAAAGTCTAAATAGTTTTTGAGAGGTAGTCCTCAAAAGGTTAAATACTACATCACTCTAACAAAGGTCTCATAGGACCTCACTATTAAAGTTTTTATTATCAAGATGTTGATAGACTCACAGCCACTACACTGTGAGTCTTTATTCAACTCATAAATTTTGACAAATTCAATTTGTCTCACTGATACTACTATGGTTATTCAAAAATCGATACAGGAAAGATTGAACCCTCTGAGGGGGCTATCGTTCTTTTATGGATTAAAGGAAAACCTTACCTCTTTTACTCAAACAAGTAAAAACGCATTCGGAAGGGAGATATCTGCTGACCATTACCACGACATCAAGGATTACATTCCTTATGGCGACTATTTTGATAACCTGGCTGAAGAACTGGATTTTGAAGTACAGCTGTCGTTACCAAAAAGATTTCCCAAAGGAAAGATTCTCCGTTCAGGTCCTGGCATATACAATCAAAGTAGCCAACGCAGAAACAATGTCATCGATGCGGATGGTATGATAAGAGCATATACGTTTGGTGAAAACTCCTTGCACGTCAGGACTAAGATTCTTAGCACGAAGAAATATCGCAAAGACTGTAAAGAAGGATGTTTTACAGCTCCTAGCTTTGCTATGCGTCCATCAACAGCAATGTTGAATTCCCTTCGGAATATTGAGAATCAGGCATCATTGGCGGTCACCAGTTTTGGAGGGAAGCTGCTGGTAAGTGACGAAATTCAGCCCCTGACACTTCTTGATGAAGATCTGGAAGTAGCGTCAGAAAGATTTTTTGGAAATGATAAGCAGTATGCTCATCAGAAAGTTGTTGACGGCTTGCTGCATTGCCTTCATTTGAAGACCAATATGGGAGATGCAGGTGTTTATGTAAAGACGTACAATGAAGATTTCAAGCAGATAGCACAATCAGATGTTGTTTCTTTAAATGCTACATGCATACACGATTGGTCTGTGAGTTCCGGACATTTTGCTTTTATTATTCCCTCTTCACATATTAGAGAAACTGATGCATTGCAGGCGCTAATCGGCTTGAAAACAATAGCACAAGCTGTTCATTTTGACGAAGATAAGGATGCAGTTTTGGTGTTAGTCTCCAGAGAGACTGGAAAAATATCGCATTATATACCCCTTAATCATAAAATGGTCTCTTGGCATCATATTAATGCCTTTGAGAAGGATGGAGTATTCACTTTAAGATTGGTTGCGAATAGCAATCCAACCGAAATATCTGACGAACATACTCCTTTCTATCAGCTGATGAAGGGGAAGGATATAAGTAATGATTTAGATCAGTCGACCCATACCTATAAGATCGAGGTGGATTTAAGTACAGGTATACTGGTATTCACTGGACAAGAAAGTAGTGAACTTGTTGGTCTGGAGATGCCCACACTTAAGCAGGATCTTTTAGGAAATGAGCATCGATATTACTACGCTACGGCCGGAAAGGAATTTCTGCAGAATAGAATAGTGAAAGCTGACACGCTCACGGGAAAAATGAATGCCTTTTGTTTTTCAGGGAATCAGTACGTAAGTGAAGCACTATTTGTACCTGCTATAGATAGCCGATCTGAAGATGATGGGTTTTTGGTTGTAGATGTTCATGACGGAGATGAACGACTGAACAAGCTGTGTGTTTTCGATGCGAAAGATATAAGCAAAGGCCCGATTTGGAAGTATACCTTGCCCATTCCTCTACCCATAGCCTTTCACGGTACTTGGTCGCAAGATTGAAAGCTTTCAAGCTCTTCAGAAGACGTTAGCAATGAATTTCGAGATCTCTCTTTTGTTACAATTGGTCTGCTCGATCTCAATGGTCTTTATTTGGAAGATCTCCACTTAGTGCCTCTTTATTGGTGTAAGAGCATCATCAAACGTACCAGTTTTATCATTGACCAAGAGGAGATTGGTAGTATGTAGCTTAATAGCTTCGGTTTTGTAAATGTAGCAGATAGGATTGTGAAAAAGAAAACCCCTGCCATTCGACAGAGGTTTCAGCGGTGGTGAATTTTCTGAATATTTTATTGTTTCAAGGCCTCAATAACAGTCATTTTGCTTGGACCGCCATCTTTGTCATTATCATCTTCCATGCGGATAGACTCAACGTGAATCTTCATAGTAGATCCGTCTTTTTGTTGCACTTCCCATACTGCAGGCATCTCTACCGCTCCAGCGATAAAGTCCTCATGCACTTGATTAGCATAAGCACGACCTTCTTCGGGTACCACCATGGTAAAGTGATTTCCGATTAATTCTTCTTCACTAAATCCGTAAAACTTGGTGTACTGCTCGTTCACTTCTACGAAGTTTCCATGCTTGTCGGTGACACAGACAGCCAGCTTAGTGGTCTTGTCAAGAATATCTTCATGAGCTACTGACGTTCCCTCGTGATTGGTGAATCGTGTTTCAGGGTTTTTAGTTACTATTTCCATAAGTGCTTTTATTTAATTTGATTATACAATGCTATCTATCAAAATCAATTAAGCGAATAGGGGAGACCTTTATTTGTCGAATAATGTTTTCCTTGAAAATGTAACTCACAGCCTCTCAGAGCCTTTTCCAGGGAAAATAAGTGTACCTTTATTTCACATTACTACAACTATAACATGGAAGCAGCAATCAATATTTTATCACCTGATTTTGACAAAAACCCGTATCCGCTTTACAAGCAATTGCAGGAAGAGCACCCGCTCTATTTCTTTGAGCCAGCTAACGCTTATGTACTTTCTCGGTATGAGGATATCCATCAGGCTCTGACGGATCCCGCATATACAGTTAAAAACTACGAGTTTCAGTCGGAACCTCTACATGGTCGCACGTTTATACAGATGGATGGACGAGAGCACTCCCAGTACCGAAACCTGGTAGCTCCTTCTATCAGGGGACGAGATTTGGCAGAGAAGCTGATGCCGATCATAGACGAAACGGCAAAAGAGATCTATGCTCCTTTTCTCTCAAAGACAAGTGCAGATTTTACTACCGAATTCGCTGCACGTTTTCCTGTGTTGGTCATTAGTGGAATATTGGGGCTTGACAAAGAATCTGAATCCAACTTTCTTAAATGGTATCGTACATTTGTTGATTTCATTGGAGACTTAGGGCAAACACCTGAAATCACTGCTGCTGCCTTTAAGACCAAGGATGAGATTACCGACTACTTACTTCCAATCATTGCAGATAAGCGTGAAAATCCTGGTGATGATATTCTAAGTACGTTGTGCCATGCCGAGGTGGACGGTGTTAGAATGACAGATCAGGAGATCAAGGCTTTTGTAAGCCTATTGATAACTGCGGGCGGGGAAAGCACGGACAAAATGCTCTCACACACCTTGAGAAACCTTTTGGAGCATCCAGATCAAATGATGGATGTGAGAAATGATCGCTCGTTGATACAAAATGCATTCGTAGAGTCGATGAGATTTTCGCCAGTGACCCATCGTTTGATGCGTATCACCTCGGAGGAGGTTCAGGTGTCTGGAGGTACCATCCCGGCAAATTCCCAAGTTATCTTATTGCTAGGAGCAGCTCAGCATGATTCCAGTGTTTTCAAAGATCCGGAGAGTTTCAATATACATCGTAAAGAGTTGGACATAGGTAAAGCTTTTACAGCTGCAGCAAACCATGTTGCATTTGGAGCAGGTAGGCATTTCTGTGTTGGATCCATGTTGGCGAAGGCTGAAATGGATGTAGCATTTAACCAATTGTTTGATTTTACGGAATCTATTTCGTTGGATGAAAATGCAGAGCTGGTAGAGAAGGGTCTTTTCACCAGAGGGTTGTATGCTCTGCCTATTCGGTACACACTAAAGTGAGTTAGTTTTAGGACAACTTGAAATTGTCAGAATGGAAGAAGACAGGCTCAGGTCCTAATACACTGATATAGGATATTTTGGATTTTTCCAACTGCGAAACAATGGAGGATCTGGTTGTACTTTGCTCGGTGAGTAGGTAGGCCTTTAGTTGGCCATTTACCACTCTGGTTCCTACTTTTCCAAGGGGACTCAAAGCTTTCAGAACTTGATCTTTCTGGTCCTCTAGCAAGAGCTCCTGTGAGTATTTATTTTCCTTTTGTTTTAGGTAATTCACGGCTTCACTATCTCCCTGCAGAGCGGATATCCCATTTTCTATTGGAGGACTTGCCAATACAGTGAATTCTGCTTTTTCAGCGATTTTTAATAGTGCTTTGGTGATTTGCGTATGACTTTTTTTCAAGATCTCCTTTAAATACGAAACTGGTTTATTGATCAATGCAAATTGGAACGGAAGCACAGTCCCCAATTTGAAGATTGCTTTTGTGACCTTATAGTGAATAATTAGGTGCTCCTTGGTAGGCTTTTGCTCGTTAAAGTCCAGATAGCAGAGGATTGTTCCATTGACCTCTACATGATGAAACGTTAGTTTTTCTTTGATGCTGTCTAGAAGAGCAGATGGTATGTTAGTAATGCAGACGGGAGCAATACTAGGATTCATTGTTTTCTTCCAGTTTGTCGACGGTAGTTAGCAACACTCGCACCCCACAATAGATCAGGTCTACATCTGCAATTCCAAGAATCAAATCGCCGGATATAGTTACTCCAGTATTTAGCACTTTATCGAGCAATTCGGAAAGAAGCACTTTTTCGTCTTCTGGTTCGTAATCGTCAAATAGAAGTTCGTTGTGTTCACTCATGACTTAACAAAATTGTAAGCTGGCCATGGACCCGTAATCGTGCTATACAGACCAGAAATGGCGTGTTCATCGTTGTATTCCTGAACGATACCTTCAATAGCTTTGGTTTCTTCTCCGGTGATTAGGATTGCCATATTCAGTATGTTGGTGTCTTTGTTTTGTTGGAGCTCGGGTTTACTGTTTTCTAATAGCTTCAGGTTAGTTGCATTTGCTTTGATCTTATTATAGAATTCCTTTCTCTGTTGATTCAAGGTTTCTTTAATGATCTTCTTGGTGAGCTCTTCAAGTTCTTTCTTGAGAAGAAATGCTTTTCCTGCACTGCTGTCCGCTATTTGCTGCCGTAGTGACTCTGCATCTTTGTGTTTGCTCCCTGCCCATTCACTTAGTTTGTCCTTTTCATAAAACAGTTTCACACACCACTCTTCCTTGCCTTTTATCAGGTTCAAAGTATCTAAATGATCTGCGGAAGAGGATTTGATCTTGTCTGACATAGCCGACAGATCGCGAAATATGCTGCCAAATGCTATTGGGATAATGGGGGATTCCCTGAACAATAGATCGAGCGTGTATTGGTGTTTTTCTGCTTTGGAAATTAACCAATCTTGATTTTGTAAGTTATCTCGAAATTGATCATCACCGAATTCTTCTCCAACTTCTTCATAGACGCCATATAACTCACCTGATTTTATGGTAGCTAAGTTTGATTGAGAAACACTGGGTCTGTCTGTAATGCCGTACAAGTAGTACCAGGTACTCATTGAAACCCTCGTTTTCGTCCTTCCGCCATCCTATTTAGGATGTCTTGCTCCAACTCATCGTACTCTTCTTCCGTGATCTGATCCATTTCCAGTTCTAGCTGGAGTTTCATCAGTTCTTCTTTTAGTTTATTGGGACTATACAGTTCTTCCTCGGCTTGATCATGAATCACTTTAAATACATGATAAATGCCCTTAATTGGTGAAAGGAGAATGTCGTCTAACAAGAACATAATTCAATTTAGTCAAGAAAGTTGTAGGGGGGAAGAGGTCCAACATATTTGAATGTGATATTCTCATCCAGTTCTTCTGAAACCGCATTTACTGCTTTGTCAAATTCGGCCTCTTGCGAAGCATCAATCATGAATGCAAGGTTACAGAACATTGATTCTGCTATATTCTTGTTCATTCGGTAGTCTTCGAAGTTTTCTGCTAAGGAATTAATCACTTTATCACATAGACGTTCTTTTTCCAGTGTAAGTGCATATTCCACTTTTTTACCCAATTCAATTTTATCCGCTTGATCCGGCGCTCCTTGATTTTGTAATTTGGTTTTCAGCGCACTGATTTCCTCATTCGTTTGCATGATATGCTGGTAGATTTTACCCATGTCATTCCATACACCTTTGAGGTTAAGTTCAATTTTACCTTCTATCTCCTTCAATTTTGTTGAGAAGAATTCTTTCTTATCGTCCAGTGCTTTGGTAAGATCTTCTTTGGTTTCTACCACTAATCCAAATGAGAAAGGTAAAATCGTATGTGATTCCATTACCCGCTCGATTACCTTCTGGTGATTCAAAAGGTTCTTTCTGGTCGCTTGAATCTCTTCATCTGCTTCTAATTCTACATGGGTGTAAATGATTCCCAATTCCCCGCTAGATGCGCACTGAATAATGTCGGGATCTTCTTTTTTCATATCCACTACGCCAAAATTGCGATCTTCTTTTTCTTCTATTACTCCGTATAGATATAGCTTGTTCATATCGTTAATTTATTAAATCAAGTTGTTCAGCTACCTGTGTTAATTGTTTCAATCCCTTAATTGGTATTGGGAATTGAGGTACCTGAATGATGTTTTGTTCTGCGAAAGCTGAGGCCAGCTTTTCAATCCATGGTGCCTGATAGGCTCGAACCTGATTGCAAAATTCAGAATCTGATTCTTTCATCACATTGTTTATGACTAAGCTGTTGATGCTAATCTCATTTTCTTCTAGTTCTCTCTTTAAGTCTAGCGTCTCATGGAATACCATACTTTCTGCTTTGCTCACGATCACGAACTGAGACTGATTGGAGTCTTTCAGGATGCTACGCATCTTCAGGACAGCCTTCTTGAGATCAAGCAGCATGTCATCTCCACTGTCTGGATCATACTGCCCTTTGAAGGACTTTTGGACTTGCCGATATTTCCACCTGAGCTGAGCGATTTGCTTGATCCATTGATCTAGTATTTCTGGAATAAAGAGCAGCCTTAATGCATGGCCCGTAGGAGCTGTGTCTACAATGAAATACTCATAATTACCAGTTTTTACCAAGTCGACTAGTGACTTAAACCCCATAATTTCATCAATGCCTGGTATCGCCAGCGCAAGAAATTGATTAATGTCGGTTTCGTCTAGGTAGGTTGAGGTGTCCAGTATCAATCTGAAATCCTCTTGGTGCTTGTCTCTGAACTTGTCGTATTCTACTTGCGCATTCAGCTCCCATAGGTCTAAATTCTCAGAGATGTTAACAATTTCGTCAGAGGATGATGATTGGATTAGATCTGATAGCGAATGAGCTGGATCTGTAGATATGAGGATCGTTTTTCCTACCTTGGATTTACTTAAAGCAAGTGAGGTGCTGATGGTCGTTTTTCCTACTCCACCTTTTCCTCCTACAAAGAAGATTTTTTCAAACAGCGAACTGCCGTCTCCCATGTGACCTACTTAGATTTTGCGTTCTTTTTTTCCAGTGCTTCGAGCCTTTTGATTAGTTCATTGTTTTGACTCTGCAATTGCTGAATCTCAGTTGCTGATGATAAATAGGGGTCTTTTTGCCACCAGTTTATTCCCATCTCAATTGCTTTGTCAACAGAGCAAATCACGAGACGCACTTTTATGGAGATCAGTTCGATCTCGGCGATACTGACACTTACATCTCCTGCG
>JABSPG010000104.1 GCA_013214445.1 Ekhidna sp.
CATCCAGGTAGATAGCAAGTGGGAGTCAGGTTCCACCTTCATGGTTAGCTTCCCAATCACAACTAAAGAGGTAAATGAGTAAGATTTTGATTGTAGATGATGAACCAAATATCCTGATGTCGCTCGAGTTTCTGATGCGCAAGGAAGGGTATGATGTATTCATTGCCAGAGATGGGGGGGAAGCGATAAAAATCATTGATGGTGACGAACCAAATATTATAGTACTTGATGTGATGATGCCGGAAGTTGACGGCTATGAAGTTTGTCAATATGTGAAACAGTCTGATGAAAGAAAGCACATCAAGGTGATTTTTCTCACCGCAAAATCTAAAAAAGAAGATATTGAAAAAGGCTATGATATGGGTGCAGATCTCTATCTGACCAAGCCTTTTAGTACAAGAAACCTAGTGAAGAAAGTAAAAGAATTGGTAATATGAAAGAATCAGAAAAAAACACCTACATCGAAGAGTATCAAAGAAGTTTGACTCAACCTGAGGAGTTTTGGAAGGATCAAGCAAATTCAATTGCCTGGTATAAGCAACCGGAAACGATTCAATCTGTTGATGAGCAAGGCAATACCCAGTGGTTTCAGGATGGTATTCTGAATACCAGCTACCTGGCGTTGGATTATCACGTTGAGCAGGGAAGGGGGGACCAATTGGCGCTAGTCTATGACTCACCTGTAACTTCCACTAAGAAGACATTTACTTACGCAAAACTCAGAGATCAAGTAGCAAGGTTTGCCGGGGGGCTGCAAAGGTTAGGGGTCGAAAAAGGAGACACAGTGGTGATCTATATGCCTATGATTCCCGAAGCGGTCATAACCATGCTAGCTTGTGCTCGAATTGGCGCAATCCATTCAGTCGTCTTCGGTGGCTTTGCTCCACACGAGCTAGCGGTGAGGATCGATGATGCTAAACCCAAGGTTATTGTCACGGCCTCCTGCGGTATTGAGATAGAGCGGATCATTCCCTACAAGCCATTTGTTGATCTGGCATTAGAGGAGTCTCAGCATCAGCCTTCGCATAAAATTATTTTTGAAAGACCGGAACAACCGGTAGAGCTAGATTACCAGACAGAGTTAGGCTTTTATCAGGTGATGTCTACTGGCGAGGCGATAGATCCTGTCCCTCTAAAGTCAACTGATCCGCTCTACATCCTATATACTTCTGGCACCACAGGAACACCCAAGGGAATCGTCCGAGATAATGGTGGGCACGCAGTGGCATTGAAATATTCAATGGGAAAGGTGTACGATACGAATGCTGGAGATGTTTACTGGGCAGCTTCGGATGTTGGTTGGGTAGTAGGACACTCATATATCGTTTATGCGCCCCTCATTCAGGGTTGCACTTCCATTCTATTTGAAGGTAAGCCGATTAAGACGCCAGATGCGGGAGTGTTTTGGAGAATTATTGAGGAGTACAAGGTAAACACACTCTTCACGGCTCCTACAGCTTTTCGAGCGATTAGAAAGGAAGATTTTGAAGGATCTCACCTAAAGAAATATGATATCTCATCACTTAGGGCTCTGTTTCTTGCTGGGGAGCGATGTGATCCAGCTACTTATGACTGGGCGGTTAAGATGCTCGGTCTTCCAGTGGTAGATCACTGGTGGCAGACAGAGTCAGGTTGGCCCATAGTGGCTAATATGCTGGGGTTAGAGTCTTTTGAACCTAAAGCTGGATCAGCTACTAAGCCCGTTCCAGGATATAACGTTCAGATACTGGATGAGGAAGGTTCTCAGTTAGATCATAGCCAGCAGGGTTACATAGCAATAAAACTTCCATTACCTCCGGGATGCCTGCCTACACTTTGGAATAACGATTCTCGATTTAAGTCTTCTTATCTATCGCAGTTTCCGGGATACTATGCTACGGGCGATGGTGGTTTTATAGACGAAGATGGATACGTCCATATTATGGGTAGAGTGGATGATGTAATCAATGTAGCAGGTCATCGACTTTCGACGGGAGAGATGGAGGAAATTGTCTCTTCACATAAGACAGTAGCCGAATGTGCTGTCATTGGTATTCATTGTGACCTCAAGGGTGAAATACCTCTAGGTATAATCGTTCCTAAAAATGATTCCAATCTGGAGCCAGCTGATATAGAACAAGAATTAATTCAGTTGGTAAGGGAGCAGATCGGGGCAGTTGCCTGCTTTAAAAGTATAGCAGTAGTTCAGCGGCTACCTAAAACACGTTCCGGAAAGATCTTAAGAAAAACGATGAGGCAGATGATCAATGGAGAGTCATATACGATCCCTTCCACCATCGATGATCCCATAATTTTAGATGAGATATGGGAGGTCTTTGAAAACAAAAATTTATTGAAAAAAGAACTAGTATAAACCTAAGAACTATGAGTCATAAAATTCAAACGCTATCAGGCTATATCCACGAATACCAGAAGAGCGTACTGCAACCAGAGGAATTCTGGTCTAGAGTCGCAGAGTCTTTTCACTGGAAAAAACCTTGGTCTAAAACCCTAGAATGGAATTTTGAAGAGCCCAATGTAAAGTGGTTTGTAGATGGTAAACTGAATATTACAGAAAATATCCTTGATAGGCATTTGTTCACAAAAGGGGATGACCCTGCAATTATCTGGGAGCCGAATGAGCCGAACGAAGAAAATCGGATTATCAGTTTCAGAGAGCTGTATGAGATGACTTGTCAGTTTTCCAATGCGTTGGTGGCCAATGGGATTGAAAAGGGGGATCGTGTCATTGTTTATATGCCAATGGTTCCTGAAGCGGCGGTAGCGATGCTAGCATGTGCAAGAGTGGGGGCAGTTCATTCTATTGTATTTGCAGGATTTTCTTCTTCAGCACTGGCAGATCGAATCATTGACTGTGATGCTAAAATGGTGCTGACTTCTGATGGAAACTTTAGAGGAGCAAAAAAAATACCCGTAAAAGCAGTAGTTGACGAAGCTCTGGAAAAAACGACTAGCGTTGAGAAGGTAATCGTGTATCAGCGAACCGAAGAGGAGGTTACAATGGTAGATGGGCGAGATATCTGGTGGCACGAGGCAATTGAAGGACAGCCCAAGGAGTTTAAGGCAGTGGAAATGGATTCTGAAGACATGCTTTTTATTCTTTACACCTCCGGTTCGACTGGCAAGCCAAAAGGGGTTGTGCATACATGCGGTGGTTACATGATCTATTCCTATTACTCTTTCTTAAATGTATTTCAATATAGTCAAGGTGATGTCTATTGGTGTACAGCAGATGTGGGTTGGATTACCGGCCACTCATACATTGTTTATGGTCCATTACTAGCTGGAGCTACTACGGTCATGTTTGAGGGTGTGCCGACATACCCAGATGCTGGTCGTTTTTGGGCCATTGTTGACAAGTACAAAGTGAATCAATTTTATACTGCTCCTACTGCTATAAGAGCCCTGCAGGCCTATGGTCTGGAGCCATTAGAGCCCTATTCATTGGAGTCGCTCAAAGTAATCGGATCAGTGGGAGAACCAATTAACGAGGAAGCATGGCACTGGTACCATGATCATATCGGGAAAGGAAATTGTCCACTGGTAGATACCTGGTGGCAGACTGAAACTGGAGGAATTATGATTTCAGCATTGGCTGGCATAACTCCCAACAAGCCTGCCCATGCTTCATTGCCCCTTCCAGGGATCCAACCGATCATTGTAGATGCAGATGGAAATGAGCTGGTAGGCAACAATGTAGAGGGTAATCTATGTGTGAAGTTTCCATGGCCTTCAATGCTAAGGACAACCTATGGAGATCATGAGCGCTGCAGGCAAACCTATTTTTCCACCTATAAAAACATGTATTTTACCGGTGATGGAGCTAAACGAGATCATGATGGATTTATTCGAATTCTTGGAAGAGTAGATGATGTGATTAATGTTTCTGGTCATAGGATGGGAACAGCTGAAGTAGAAAATGCTATCAATGAGCATCCAAAGGTGATTGAGTCTGCGGTGGTTGGCTTCCCTCATGATGTGAAAGGACAAGGTATTTATGCGTTTGTAATCTGTGATATGGAGGGAAGAACTGCGGATAACTTGAAGAAAGAAATCATGGATACGGTACGAAAGATCATTGGTCCAATTGCAAAACCTGATGAAGTACAGATTGTGGCAGGTTTGCCGAAGACACGATCTGGTAAGATTATGAGGAGGATATTGAGAAAGGTAGCGAGTAAAGACGTTTCTAATCTTGGCGATACTTCCACTTTACTCAATCCAGAAATTGTCAAACAAATCATCTATGGTGCTGGTTTGTAACTAGCTAACCATCGATAATATGGTGGTTAGTGATTATTGTAAAATAAAAACTATCCACCATGAAAACGTTGATTTATGAAATTCCGGGTAAGATGCAGGGGCATTATGATACGGATAAAAAAACTATCATAGACACTTGGAGCATATTGAATGCTTCCTTTGAAGAATGGAAAAGCACGATCTATGATGTTGGTATTATGGATTTTGTTGCCAAAAACGGGGCTACCACTTGGATTACAGATACCAGTAATGCGACAGGGGTTTTTGATAAAAAAATCCAGCAATTCAGGGAAGATGTATCCGCAGAGGCGATGGCTAAAAGCGGTATCAAAATGTTCTTTACTGTGATGTCTGGATCGGCTATCGCTACACTTTCTGCACGCAAAACATCCAAGGCTTATGCAGGCCATGGAAATATGCAAAGTATTAGTGTTGGAAGTCTAGAGGAAGCGTTTGAAATGCGTGACAAGGAACTTTGGAGTTCTGTAACAGAGGCCTAAAATCTTAATGCGCCCTATGGGCTTATTCGGTTTTAGGTGCTAATTTTTCTATATGAGTAACCTAATTACAGATCGAGTAGCCTACTTCTTGAAGGGCGTTCCCCCTTTTAGCGATCTTTCTGGTCCTGAATTAAACACGGTGACTGAAAAAATCACCGTGAAGTATTTGGAGGCAGATGAGGTGCTGTTTAGCGAGGGCGAGGAACAGAAAGGTTTCTGCTTTGTCCTTAACAAAGGAGATATCAAACTGAGTAAGAAAGACCAGAGTGGAGGTTTTCTGGTAGATCAGTGTGAGCCAGGAGATGTTTTTGGTGTTAGATCCATCATTACCGGGAATGACTACTCGATGACAGCAACCAGTACCTCCGAATCTTTGGTGTACATGATTCCCAAGGATTATTTTCTTGAGCTCTTTGAGAGCAATAACACATTCTCCAATTACTTTGCGAGCGGCTATGCTGCAGGTCAGATCATTGTTAGGAAAGATCAAGAGAGTATTGTGGCACTGCCTAGCCAGCCACGAAACGAGTCAATCACCTACTCAAAAGAAGTGGTAAAATGTAATGGCTCAGAGACAGTACAAGAAGCTTCCATTAAGATGAGCACCAATGCTGTCGGATCCATAGTCATTGCTGATGAAAAAAACCTACCTATCGGGATAGTTACAGACACTGACTTACGGAATAAGGTCGTTTCGAAAGGACTGGATATTTCAGTACCAATTGAAAAGATCATGAATAAGCCGGTAAAGACCATTGCTCCCGATCAAACGCTCACTGAAGTTTTGATGGAGATGATACGTGCTGGAGTTCATCACCTGGTGGTTACCAAGGATGGTACTGATTCATCAGAAATTGCAGGTATTGTCTCTGATCATGACGTAGTACTGGCGCAGCTTAATCATCCTGCGTCGTTGATAAAAGCCATTAAGCGATCTGAAGATGTTGCAGAGTGGAAGCGAATAAGGCAGAAAGCAGAAGATCTACTTAAAGACTACCTGGAGCAAGGCATTTCAATTTCGTTGATCACCAATTTGATTACGAAGATCAATGACACCATCATAGAAAAAGCGATCAATAAGGCACTTGAGGAAGTGCCAGATGCAAGAAAAATTTCTTTCTGTTGGCTAAATCTGGGCAGTGAAGGTAGAGAGGAACAATTGCTTAGAACAGATCAAGATAACGCCATATTGTTTGCTGATCAGCCCGAAAATGAAGATGCGCAGAAGATTATGCTGGACTTGGGTCATAGAGTCAATGAAATGCTGACGCAGTGTGGTTTTGAGGAATGCCCCGCCAACATCATGGCCCGAAATCCCATGTACTGTCAGCCATTGTCCGCATGGAAAAAATACTTTTATGATTGGATAGCTACCCCAGAACCAAAGTCGGTAATGAAAGCAACCATTTTCTTTGATTTTCGGGTGGGATATGGAAATGAAGAACTTGCCGAAGAGCTTGCTTCCTATTTAGTTGCACAGATTCAAGAGCACGAGATGTTTTTGAAATTTCTAGCGCAGAATGCTTTACAGAATCCACCACCGCTTTCGTTCTTCAATAATTTCTTGGTGGAGCGAAGTGGAGAACACAGGAACGAATTTGATATTAAGAAAAGAGGAATGATGCCGCTGGCAGATGCTGCTCGATTACTTTCATTAGATCATTTTGACATGAATGAGCAAAATACCATTGCCAGATTTGAACGGCTTGCAGAACTTGAGGAAAACAACCGACAGTTGTATGAAGCAGCTGGAGTAGCTTACGGGATACTGATCCAACATCGTACCCAGAATGGTCTAAGAGATGGTGATTCAGGTAGATTTATTGATCTCAAAGGTCTTAACAAATTAGAAAAACAGATTTTGAAGAATACCTTTCTATCTATTAAGGAGATACAGGATCTCGTTAAGGTCAGGTTTCAGCAAGCATACTTTCAATAGCGATGTTTGGTTGGTTCACAAGTAAGAAAAAAACGTATGATCAGACTTGGATCAACGACTATTTGAACCAGACTTTTAAGCATCCGTCAAAAACAGTAATTAGAGATGTCACCTTCGTTGTTCTGGATTGCGAAACCAGCGGCCTTCAATCAACGGACGAAATAATCACTATTGGTGCGATAAAGTGCACTCCTAAGGAGTTATTTATTAATGAGGTTCTTGATCAAAAATATCCCGAAATAGATGTTGGTAAATCTGCGGAGATACATGGAGAGCTTAGCAGTAAATCTGAAGCAACGATAAGCGATTTAGTGCAAGAACTGATTCAATATGTTAACAATCACATTATTGTCGGACACAACATTGCTTTCGATATTCACATGATTAACAATTTGCTCCAAGATACCTATCAATTTAAGTTGAAAAATCGGGTGCTGGATACTGCGCAATTAATGATGAGATTAGACCCTGTCTTTTTCGAGCGTTCCATCGGAGGGAAGTCCATGCTTCACCTCGATGATTTATGCGATAATTTTTCTATCGAAATTCAAAACAGGCATACTGCAGTTGGTGATGCGTATCTGACTGGTCAACTGTTCCAGCGTCTTATTTCCAGGTTGCGAGGAAGGGGTATAGACTCCTTAGGTCAGCTTCTAAAGTAAACTGCTAAATCTGATCTTAGACTAGTGTTTGTTTTTTACAAATTAATGTTGGTCCAGCATAATCTGGTTGCCATCTGGATCCAACATAATGATATGTTCGGGTCCTTCTGTGGTCTCGTCAGCTTCTTTTAAGAGACTTACTCCATCTTGCTTGAGTTCTTTCTGAATGCTTCTTACATCCGTTGGATTAAAGGTAAGAATGTGTTGATCAAACATCCCTTGAAATAATCCGATTTTCACGGAATTATGGGAGAGGATTCGCCATTTGGTGGTGTCCGTATCGGGGAAGCCTTCATTCATATGACCGCCTTCTATGATTTCAAATCCCAATTTGTGATAAAAATCCAAGCTTGCTTCCATGTCCTTCACGGGTAAGCTGAGTGAGAATTGTCCTAGATTCATGATTTCAAAGTTTATATAGCGTTAGGTTACTAGTGATCAGAATAGTTCTGTCATCAGTTCGTTTCAATGAGTAGTTTTCCTATGTAAAATAGGATTTTCCATTCTCAATTGCATACCATACATTTTTTCTACTGGATAGCACCAACTTCCTAGATCTTCTTTTTTACTTTCGAACAACGTGAATTTGATTTCAATAATGGCCTTTTGAACTTCAAAACCTAAAGTGACACATGCATTATGTCAGATAGCAAGAAATTATTCTTAAACAATCGCATTGAGCAGATTAAGCACGAGCTCAGAATGAACAATGAGGGTATTCTTGATGAGCATCGGATGGAAAAATTTGAAAAGATGTCCACCTCACCATATGCTTTTTACAGAGGCTCAAATCACCTGTACTGGGAAGATTTCTATAATGACTGGCGGGTAAGCACCTATGGTGGAGTGAGTTCTACACTGACTTGGGTTAATGGTGATGCTCATATTTATAACTACGGAGCTTATGCCAATCACGATGGAGAGGCAATCTTTTGTATGGATGATTTTGATGATGCAATTGTGGCAGATTATCAATTTGACCTGTGGCGAATGGCTGTAAGCATTGTGCTGGACTGTAGAGAAAATGGGGTCTTTACAAAATCGGAAATTAAGGAAGGGTTGATGGCCTTTGCCAAAGCTTACAGAGAGGAAATGGTCAATCATCGCGATGATGATTCATCAAATGACATTCATCTCAATAAGAACAATGCGCCTAGTATTCTTGGTAAATTTCTGAAGAAAGTGGAGGAGAAGAAGAGCCGCAAGAAGATGTTGAACAAATGGACAGTTGTGAAGGGGGGCAGTCGTGTTTTTGATTTTAAAAATCCAAAGCTGGTGAAACCTTCGGATCAGGAGTATCAGGAGTTGACGAAAAAAATGATGGACTATCAGTCTACTGTTGATGAAAGTGGAAAGAAACATGAGGAGCACTTTACGATCAAAGACATTGCAAAGCGTGCCAGTTCAGGTACGGGTTCATTGGGTTCGGATAGGTACTATGTGCTGATTGAGGGAGAGACTGAGGGTCAAGAGGATGATGTGATCCTAGATGTAAAAGAACAAGGCAAAGCCCCCGTGTACCGTCACATGAATAAGGCGGAAAAAAAGGAATATGACGAACTTTTCGAGTGTGATGGCCAGCGCCATGCATTAGCCTTTAAGGCACTTGCTGAACATCCTGATCAATACCTAGGATGGTTTATAAAAGGTGAAAAATCTTTTTCCGTTAAAGAACGGTCTCCCTTCAAAGCTGATTTTCCCACGGAGAAACTTAAGACAATGAAAAAGTTTCTCTTAATGACTGAAATCTGGGGGCAAGTACTGGCAGCAAGACATAAACGAGCTAGCTATGAGCTAAATGATGAGCTACATGAGATGCCAATAGCCTTTTCCAAGTTGATAAACGGAGAGGAGCAAGAATTTGATGAAATGGTTAGAAATCTTGCGATTGAGTACGCTAATCAGGTAAAGAGAGATTACACTAGTTTTCTTGAGATGATTTAGGAATGATCTACTTCGTTATAAACTATTAACCATCATCAATGAAAAGTCCTATTATCCTTTCAGTATTAGCCTGTATCCTTTCTTTAAACTATAAGGCTATCGGACAAGACGAAAAAGAAGATCTAAGGCATCCGATTGAAATTGAAAGAGAAAAATGTCACTCAAGTGAAGAAAATTGGACGACATATGGAATGATACAATGTGAGCAAATTGCTCTTGAAAAATGGGATAAAGAGTTAAACAGAGCCTATAAAGAACTGATGAACCAGCTTTCAGAATCGCAGCAACAACTGCTAAGAGAGTCTCAACGCAAATGGATTCAATTCAGAGACTTGGAATTGAGCTTTCAGAGTCAGGTATATTCTGATATGCAAGGAACGATGTGGTCAATTTCATATGCATCGGCCTCTAGAGAACTCACTAAGAACAGGGCAACAGAACTAATTAACTTACTCAAAGATTTAACTGCGGGTAAATAATGACGTATACAAAAAATTGGTGATGCATACGCTTATGAGCTTTTAGCTACTGTCGAAGTAAGTACGTTCAGTTCTCCTTTCTGTCTCTTTGGAGAAAACTTACCAGCTACTGTAAAGACCCCCGATCAACATAGTGAAATGGAGATGCTGGTTAAGCTTCTCTAGATTTAACTTGGCAGACTAAGTACAAACACACTAATATTAATTGGATTGTATTACTACGATTAGTGATATCCCTTAATCAATGAATCGTAGATTTCTTTTTAACCCATCAAACTTTGTCCGCTTGACTGCCGATTTCTTGAAGACTTTTTGAAAAACCTCTTGGGTCATCTCTTGCCACTCTTGATTGGAAAACTCTTCCCACCCCTGAGGTTGAAACTTTTCTTCTTTATTCGGTTGTGAAAAGCGATTCCAAGGGCACACATCTTGGCAGATGTCACATCCAAATGCCCATCCTTCCATCTTATCGCTAAATTCTGAGGGTATTTCCTCCTTCAACTCTATGGTGAGATAAGATATGCAGCGGCTGCCGTCCACAACGTAAGGTTCGGGGATTGCGTCGGTAGGGCAGGCGTCTTGGCAGGCTGTGCATGTTCCACAGTAATCCTTCATCGGGCCATCTGGTTCAAGTTCCAGATCAATAATTAACTCTGCGAGAAAGAAGAAACTCCCCATATCGCGATTCAGCAAAAGTGAATTCTTTCCTACCCATCCTAGTCCGCTTTTAGCTGCCCAGG
>JABSPG010000105.1 GCA_013214445.1 Ekhidna sp.
AAGTTAGAAAATATGCTTCGCCTTGGGGCTCAGCCAACTCTAATTTTAAATGGACAACTTTTAGGGAAGCTTACAGTCCATCTAAACTTGTTTGGCACTTCATATCTGCCGGGAATCACTAGAACACTAAAAAGATATGCTTAACGATATAGCACTTGGTAATTATTAGGTGTTTTCTGCTCCATAATCACTGTCCTATTCCAAGGAAGCTTATTAAATGAATCGGGCGTATAATTTTTAATTGTAGCAAGATTTAGTGGACTCTCAAACGAGAGAAGGAAATCTCTATTTAAGAGCTCTTTGATACGTTTTGATTTAAACTCCTTGTTATCGATACAAAATGACAAGGTTAAGGCAGAGTTCTGCATCAGATTGATTTTGATATTGAGTAAGTCTAGCACTTGCAAAATCAAACCAAGCTTTTTCTCATCCATGAAGCTATGATCTTTTACTTGAGCAGTGACCAGCAACTGATTTCCTTTAAACACGAAGCAAGGAATCGTCTTCCCTGTTTGATCAGACGCAATGGTCGTACCCGTCTTCTCTATATCTAGAAAAGATCTTACAATGAGCGGAATACTCTTCTGAGCAATTGGCTTCAATGTTTTGGGGTGAATGACCTGAGCACCATAATAGGTCATTTCTGTCACTTCCCGATAGCTAAGATTGTTATATTGTTCAGTATCATCCAGAATTCTCGGGTCAGCATTGAGAATACCGGGAACATCCTTCCAAACTGTAAAATCCTCAGCTCCAAGGCAGTATGCTAATATGGCTCCCGTATAGTCTGAACCTTCTCTCCCCAGGGTAGTGCTATGTCCTTCAACATCAGAGCCAATAAATCCTTGCGTAACTACCGTGGAATTGGCGACAACTGGAAGTAATCTTTCAGTTACTTGCCTCTCGGTAACAACCCAGTCGACGTTAGCTTCAGAAAAATATTGATCTGTACGTATAATACTGCGGGCATCCACCCATTCACATTTAGTGTAATTCCCAAGGTATGCAGCTATAATCGAGGTAGACATGAGCTCACCAAAAGGAACAATTCTATCATAAGCAATATTTGCTTCTAACTCTGAAATTCCAATCAACTGCCTTTCTAACTCATCCTCAAAAGCCAAATACCTTTCAGGAGCTTCTTCCATCAACTCTTTCACAATATTTCGGTGAAATTCCTTCAATTCTGATAAGGTATCCTGATAATCCATTCCTTCATTTGCTTGCTTCACCAATAACTCAAGCTTGTTTGTTGTTTTACCCATTGCAGAAACTACAATAGCTAGTTTTGATTGACCATGATTGGAGACAATTTCGGTCAAATTTCTAACCCCACTAGCGTCTTTTACTGAGGCTCCTCCAAACTTGAAAATCTGCATTATGCAAACGTTTTAAATTGTGAATAATTAACTTCGTACCTGTAATTGATGCTTAATCCCTTATTACTACACCCTATGAACAAAAGTAAACTTGCACTACCGATTGGAACAACCCTAGACCGTTTTATTAAGCAAAAGGAAGACGAATCTTCCTCTGCTACAGGAGAACTGTCTCAGCTACTTAGAGACATTGCCCTTGCCGGCAAAATCATAAATAAAGAGGTAACCAAATCTGGTCTTTTGGACATTTCAGGTGGGTACGGATCAAAGAACGTACAAGGGGAAGATCAACAAAAGCTAGACGTTGTAGCGGATATCAGGTTTACCAGAGCATTGAAAAATGGAGGTATGACTTGTGCCATAGTATCTGAAGAAGAGGATGAAATTATACACCTAAATCCAAATTGTAGATATGTGGTGGCTATCGATCCATTAGATGGCAGTTCGAACATTGATGTTAACGTTTCAATCGGAACAATTTTTTCTATTTACAAACGAATTTCACCTGTAGGTGGACCGGTGCAAGAGGAAGATGTTTTACAAAAAGGAACCGAACAAGTAGCGGCAGGTTACATCCTGTATGGCTCCTCAACTATGCTTGTTTACACGACTGGAAGAGGCGTACATGGATTTACGCTAGAGCCAAGTCTTGGTGAGTTTGTGCTTTCTCACAACGAAATGAATTGCCCTGAAGACGGGAAAATTTACTCAATCAATGAAGGTAACTATTACGCTTTCGATGAATGGGTTCGGACTTATGTTGACGACTGTAAGAAAAAGGGAATGACTGCCAGATATATTGGTTCATTGGTAGCCGATTTTCATAGAAACATGATGAAAGGTGGCGTCTACCTATACCCTAGCACTCAAAAAGCTCCGAACGGCAAATTGCGATTATTGTACGAATGCAATGCCTTAGCTTTCATTGCTGAGCAATCAGGAGGAATTGCAACAGATGGAAAACAGCGGATTTTAGAAATTCAACCAACAGCTTTTCATCAGCGATCGCCCCTCTACTTAGGATCTGCGAACATGGTGGAACAGGCCATTTCGTACATCAGGGAGTATAGTATCGTCGAGTAAGGACTTTTCGCTTCTGCCTCTCGATGATTGCCATTGAGATGTTCTGCGCTAGTTCTTCAGACTTTGAACTGTGAAGCAACTCTTTTATTAGGTTTTCAGAAAGATCAATTCTATATAGCGCATTTAGCAAGGCATTGAAATCATGATCTAAGAGATAGGAAACTCTATTCGTCAACAGCACAAGCAACCGATCAAAGTCTATTTGTTCTTGCTCAAAAAGAATATCTTCCTCCAATCCAAAATCTTTCCGGATTAACTGATAGCTAGTTCGAACCAATGTAACTTCATCCATACTATGAAACTCAAAATTGTGAAAAAAATACTCGCTGTACTCCTAATCTCGTTTACGCAAGCTTCCTATGCTCAGGATACTAAAAAAGATATCATGGGTGTAATAAACAAGGTGTTTACAGCTATGAAAACGAATGATAGCACATTACTTAACCAAAGCTTTGTCGAAAACCCCAATTTCTTTACGACCTATCTTGATGAATCAGGCAAATCAAAGCTGGTTCAAGGTGACTTTCAAAAATTCAAAGTAGCTATAGGAACACCAAAGGAACAGGTTTGGAGTGAACCAATCTGGAATGAGAAAATAGAAATAGACGGAAATCTAGCTTCCGTATGGGTCGATTATGCATTTTACATTGATGACCAGTTTAGCCATTGTGGTGTGGATGCCTTCCATCTGATTAAAGACAGTGGATCATGGAAGATCTTTCATCTAGTAGACACCCGAAGAAAGAGTAACTGTGTTATCCCAGAGTACATCAAACCTTAGAACAGACCCTCAGATCCCACTTTGACATTACAGAAGGTGAACTAAAAATACCGTAATATCTAGCTGCTTTTCTTATCGGGAATCCACTCAAAGTCTTCTGACTTTATGGAGTCAACCAATATATCACTGAGTTCCTTGGGAGGTACAGTAGTCCTTCTCTTCACGGTATCCAACCAAGCGCCATCAACATCGATTTTTGCAGAGAGATCCCCATCTTTGGTATAGATATTATGTCTGAATGACCATTTCGACCCATCCTTTCTCAGTCTTGAAATGGTAAATCCCACCTCAAACTCCTCATTCATTAGGATCTCCTTAAAGAAACGGGTGTCTTCTCTGAACAATATCGGACCTACATTCATTGCCAGTAACTTTTGAAAAGGCATGCTTATGGTCTCAAAGTACATGAGTCGTGCTTGCGCACAATAGTCATTATAAGCAGTATGACGCATATGCCCATTAGGATCTAAATCTGCCCAACGGACTCTGAATTTGAACTTAACCTCACTCACCGTCTTCCTCTCCTTCAGCTTCTTTCTTTTCTTGGAGCGATCCTTCTTCCTTTTCACCTTTCAGAACTTCAGGGCATTGCTTTATGATCTGATCATACCAGCTAACTACCTTCTTGATGTCAGAAACATATACTCTATTCTCGTCGTAATCAGGAAGTACAAATTTCAGGAAGGATTTTAATTCCTCTGGACTGCTATTCTTATCTAAATCAGTATCTCCGTCAAACTCTGCATGGATCTTTTTCATTACATCTTCCAAAGGCACAGCCCCTTCCGCATCAGTGGTATAGATGGATATCTCCGACAGAATACTTACTTTATTATGCATGGTAGCTACCATTTTTTTCTTCTGTTCATCCATACTTTCCAGCACTACGCCTGTTCTCGTTGGCTGAATAATTTTAAATAGGGTTCCTTTTCCTGAAACTGATGCGATATCACTAAAATCCATATTTGTAAATTGAGGCGCAAAGATATTCAGCCTAAGCAATTAAAATGTTAAACCCATAAAAAAGGGTCACACAAATGAAAACTCATCTATGCGACCCGGCCTTAGAATTGCTTGTCTTCAGATTATCTAATAATCACCTTGAGTGACTTGTTAGTCTCAGCTATTGTGAGATAATAAATTCCTGTATTCATTTTTGACACGTCGATAAAACCTCCAGAAACAAGTCTATCCGCAGATAGAACACGACCCGAAGTATCAATCAACTTCCAATTTAACTCTGTGTATTCACCCTGAATAAACAATCGATCACTGGTAGGATTAGGATATACTAGGTAATCCTTTATCGCCTGGAATCCCAAGGGTTGAACTGTGAAATCAAACTGGAAAGATGCAAAGCCTCCATTGCCATCTGAAGCTGTAACCGTAATGGTAGCAGTACCTGCACCGGTCTCCGTCAGCGTCAGGGTAGTACCCGATACTGAAACCGTCACCACATTTTCATCAGATGATATTGCAGAATATGTCAACACATCATCTACATCTTTATCAGTAAACGCCCCAGAAAGATCAATTTCAGAAGATTGGAACCCTCCTTTGAATTCTTGATCCACAACAGCATTTACTACTTCTGGATCATCATTCACATTGTTTACCGTTACATTAAATGTGGTTGATACAGTACCCCCGTTTCCATCATCAGCAGTCACTGAAATAACGGCAGTGCCATTTGCTACTTCTGCGATCACAAGATCTTCTCCATCTACACTCACGGTGACTACACTTTCATTATCAGATGACGCACTATAAGTCAAATCATCTCCATCGATATCCTCAAAGCGTTCTGAAAGAGCGATGCTAGAAGTTCCAAAGTATTCAAGTAAATCAACTGCTGCAAAAGCTTGCGAGATTACTGGAGCATCATTAACATTCGTAACTGTTAATTGATAGGTCTCTACAATTGTACCGCCATTTCCATCAGATACACGGACTTGTAGGGGCGCTACACCCACATCGTCATTCGAAGGAGTCCCAGTAATAGTGCTTGCCTCAATAGAAATCCAGTTTGGCTGACTTACTAGTGTGTACAATAGAGCATCGCCATCCACATCGCTAAATCCAGTTGCTAAATCAAATGTATAATTTACATCTTCAGTCGCATCCGCGATCGTAGAACCCAATGATACAGGAATATCATTGACTGCAGTCACATTTATTTGGAAATTGACCGATTGATCAAATTCATCATCGCTTACGGTCACGTTTATCGAAGCACTACCATTCATATTCTCTTTTGGAGTAAAAGAAAATGAATATCCATTACTCAAGGTAGATACGCTAATACCTTCTTCATCAATCAGATCGACATTATCGGAAACCACCTGCACCGTTAAATCATCAATAAGGTTGTCTACATCAGACGTAGATAAGAAGACTCCAGATAGCACCTGATCTTCTAGAACATCCTGTTCCTCAATTACTCCAATCACCGGAGCGTCGTTTACTGGGGTCACCTCTACAATGAAACTAGTAAAATTTGCCAGATTATCAACCGCTCCGAAAAGATAAAAAGTTTCTGAACCCGAAAAGTCATCACTAGAGGTAAACGTTATGATACCCTGATCGCTGACCATCCCTTCAATGAAATTACCTCCCGTAAGTGTGTAATCAAAAATAGCTGATGGGTCGCCTGTAAGTTCAAACACACTAGTAGCATCTACCGTTTCTGATCCAAAGTCTTCGTCGAAAGTTCTAGTCCCTATTTCGTTTACCACAACGATACTTCCACTTGCTTGAACAGGAACAAACAACAATACCTGAGAAATTTCAAGCTCTCCGTCAGAAGCGGTGATTATCACCTCTTCTGTAGCGTCAAATGCAACTGTAGGACTAACCTCCAGCTGGCCTTCCTCTATGGAAAGATCGATGTTTGAATTTCCTGAAAAAGAATAGTCTAGATCAGAACCATTTTCGACATCATCAAAAAAGGCCCCAAGATTAATGGTATAATCCGGTAACCCTTCTATGATTTGCTGAGTGTCAAATGCCCTCAATACCACAGGAGCATCATTCACCGGATTGACGGTAAGTTCAAATACCTCTGCCGCAGAAACCGAAGTAGCGTTTCCTAACCCATCGTCAGCAACAACCGACACCTCAAACGTACCATTTATATTCAAAGTGGGAGTCAACCGAACTGTATTTCCATTTACATCTATCGAAAAGGCTGACGGATCACTGACCTCCACCTGATAAGTAAAAACTGCCAGTGTAGCATCCACATCAGAAGCCGACACTACGAAATTTAAGGCGTTATCCTCATCGATTGATGTATCCGGAATATCTGCCACAACCGGAGGATCATCTACATCGATGACTTCAACATCGAATCGACGATATGCCACGTAGTTCTCCTCCGTTCCTACTTCACTAACTATTACATTCACAGATACTAGTCCGCTGAAATCATTGGAAGGTGAAATCGTAATCACTCCATCTTCATAGGTAGCTGGTACCAATGTTGACTCGTTAGACTCTACCAAGACTGATATTTCATTATCAGGGTCTCTTGGATCTATACTCACCTGAATAGGAGTATCTTCATTCGTTACCTGATTTCCGATATTATCCAGGGTCGGCGGATCATTTACATCGACAATTTCAACATGTGCCCATGCCGAAGCAAACTCCTGTCTAGATTGACTAAAAACCCTAAACTCGATAGAATCAAGTCCACCGACCTCCTCGACGGAGGTGTAGGTCACCGTCCACTCTTTCAAGATATTGGAGGTATTGACATTCACCGGAGTTGTAATTCTTCCTTTTTCTCCTTCAGTAAGGATCTCCAGAATTGCATCATCAATGCTGAAGTCGCCTAGCTCCGCACCATAAAGATTCAATTCTACCTCACCATTTTCTCGCACTACTTGATCGGCCCCAAAGGCAAAGAATGCTCCATCTTCGGATGCCTCTACGCGACCATTAGAGGTGTTCAGCTCAAAAGCCTCCGCAGTACCTTTTCCACCAGAAGGATTTACCAATACAAATACAAGTATGGTATTCCCACTGCTGAAGTAAGGGTGTGCTGACTCTGAAACCTCCAACTCAATGCCAAAATCTGACACGGAGCTGCTGATATCGGAAGCAGCATAGGTCTCCCCATCTAGCAAAACTCTGAATCCTGCGGAAGCTGCATCCGTAAAGTCATAGTATTCAATGCTGACTTGGTAATCATCATTGGGCACTGCATCGCTCCATGTCAGGCCCAGGGTGCTACCGGTAAATGTTAGACCTGTAATTACCTGCGGGACATCCTCCAAAATAAACTGAAATGACCAAGTGGCTACTTCAGAGTCTTCTGTGCCATCATTGACCAAAAATGTCAATTCATCATTGTACAGCTGACCAGGATTGAGACCGGCATTGGGTATAAAGCTGAAGTCTTCTCCAGCTATCTGCACAAGAGACCCCAAGGAAGGCCCTGAAACGATCTCAAAGGTGATGGGATCATTGTCAACATCGAACCCTTGCAAGGTCACAACACTGTCCGCTATGAAATCCGGAAAATCATTAGTGACTGCTACTGGTGCATTGTTTTGACCAATATTCAATACTGGGCCAATGAAGCCGACTGTCCCGGCCAAAGACTCATCCGCAGAAACGAGATTGGAGGCTACCCCCGGTTGACCAAAAGTTCCAAACAAACTTAAGCCACCATTAGAAAGCCAGCCACCGCCATTAGAGGCGTTTGACCGGGTCTGAGTATCCTGTGCATCTACCATGCCCCACATGAGGCAGAGTAGGCCATATGCTAGTATTCTATTCATGATCTTTTTCATGACCGTGAATTTTATTGTTTAGCACTTGAAGTGGATAAACCTGCTTTTAGCTGGAGCAATCGCTCAATGGTCTCGATTCGTTTACTTAGCTCGGCTGTTTTGTTAGCCTCTGCCTTTAACTCTTTGTTTTCAGCTTTCAACATTTTCACCTCGGCGTTCAATTCTTTTATCGCTTCGATTAATACTGCTGTCATCTGAGAATAGTTGACCGACTTCATGCCATTTTCATTCGTATGGACAAATTCAGGATAGATCTTTTCAACCTCTTGGGCAATTACCCCAATTTGATCCTTTGTTCCTTTACTTTCATCTTTCCAGTTATAAGAAACGCCTCTCATTTGGGCGACATTCTCCAGAGATCCATCGAGTTGCTTTATGTTTTTCTTGTACCGTTTATCTGAGGTTTCAGTGAGAGAAACCGCCTCAATATTTCCTGAACTTCCATTTAAACGGATAGAAGTATTATCAGCTTCGTCATTTATTGCAATGAGTCCATAATCCCCACCACCATCATTGAATATTCTTACATCAACCTCAAGGTTTCCATCATTTCCGTTCATTTGAAGAAACGGCATTGCAAACGCATCTCCTGAATTTGCTCCTATGGCAATATTTCTATTATCGCCAACATTCATGCTCGAAGAAGCCGAAGTAATATCTCCTGAGAAAGAAGCAGAGCCGTCGTTATTAATGGACCAGTTTCCTGATGAGTTATTTCCAAATACTCCGCCTGTAGAAACAAAGGTGTTTCCATCTGTGTCGTTGTTAAAAGCTATCTGTTGAAACTCACTTTGAAAGTGTGCCCAAGCGTGACCTGCACTGTTAGAAACAAAAATCTCTCCTCCGTTTGCCTGATCCTGCAATGAAATTGGTTGATATGAATTATCGGCAGAATTAATACTGATGCTTCGATTATCACCATCAAGGGTAATTGTTTCGACACCTCCCGAGTGAATACGCGATACCGGAGCTCCATTATTCAATACAATTCCATCTTGAAATGGATTTGTACCTAGCTCTAGTGAACCATTTGACCCTAACAGCCTAACTGCATTCTGGTTGGTAGCATCATTCAAATTAATGACACCTACATCACCATCGGCAAACATTTCTGCTGCGTTATTACCATTATTGGAAGCTTGTTGAACTGATATAATACCATTTCCATCGATCCGAGCACCACTATTGTTAAGGTTGGTACCCAAATCAAGCATACCGTGATACACAGTGCCATTATCCTCATAATCATTTACAGTAAGGTAGGCTCTATCATTATCGTCTGCGTCACGTAATACTAAAGCTCCTTGCCCATTACTTCCCCATTGGCTTTGCAGTAAAGCTTTATTGTCAATATCTACATTACTCATAAAATAAGCTGAGCCATTTTCACCATTCAACTCAATGGTAGTAGTGGTAGTGGTTCCGTCGTTACTCTCTAGTCTAAAATTTCCCCACTCCGCACCAGTATTGCTGTCTCTATTAGCTGACAGATTGGCTATACTATAGTACCATCCATCGTTATTAGGATTGGATCCATACATTTGGAAAAATCCAAGGTCGCCATTTTCCCATGGCTGGCCGCCAAATTGAACATTCGGAGATTGATCTCCATTTGCAAAGACTTCTGCTGTATATCCGTCCGGATCATTGTTGTCCGGATCATTGACGATGTAAGCATCAAAACTTGCGCCATTTTCTGATACACTAAGGGTTGAAAAACTAGCGTTTAGGTTTCCATCTACTTCAAGATTGCCGGTAACCTTAGTATCTCCTTCGAACCATCCAGCCCAGTTTTCATCTCCTCCGGAAGCGGTACCGTAAACGCCAAAGTTGCTGCCAGCATTCTTATCTGCTCTACCATAAACGCCATAATTCGAACTGTTGGCTGCTCCATTTCCTCGAGTGTCGAAATAACCTCCTGCACTTACATTGTTTTCAACTGCGTCGGCCCCATTCAAGCCTCGCACAGCGCTGGTAAAAGAAGAATTACTACCATATACATCACCTCTTGCTCCGTACCTTGGTCCAGTACCTTCTCCTTTCGCAATTCCCCAGGTTCCTGTTCCAAAGCCAGTGTTGGATGCTCCAGAAATTGCCTCTCCATAGACTCCTTGATTAAAGCCATTTTCAGCAGTAGCTAAGCCGGACAAAGCAGTATTGTCACCAGAACCTTCACCTGAAGTAACTGCCGTGAATGCAGCATTCAGACCAGTGTTTGTGCCATCAAAATCAACTTGCAGGGTGTCCGGTAAACTGATATTACCGTTGATTGTACCGTCCACGGTAAGGTCGCCAGTCACCTTGGTATCCCCATCAAAATAGCCTGCCCAGTTCTCAGCACCATTGGAAGCACTTGCAAAAATTCCATAGTTAACACCCGGACCATCAGCGTAACCCCTGATTGCCATGTTTGAAACGGAATCTGACGTGGAACCTAGTGCAAAACCATCCAAACCAATAAATGACTCACCAACTTCACCCT
>JABSPG010000106.1 GCA_013214445.1 Ekhidna sp.
TGGAGTTCTGCATGGACCTTACAAGAAAACTCTTGGCGAACTCACTATCGAGGAAGGCTGGTACTACAAAGGAATGAAGCATCGCAGATGGGTTAGACTAAACCGCCATGACATATTACAGGACAAAGCCTATTGGTGGAAAGGATGGCCCGAAGAGTCAAAACTTGCCTATTACGATTTTGAAAAAACGAGATTACGAGAAGTAATTCCCGTCAATTTTGGAGAAAGAAATGGCGAGTATTGGGCCTTCCATGAAGATGGATCCCTTGCAGTAAAAGGGAAATACAAATTTGGTCACAAGGTTGGTTTATGGAGAGAGTATTATGATGCTGGGCGAGTGAAGCGAGAAGTAAAGTATCCTGACGATCCATTCAATTTTGAATATACTCCACATATAACTCGGGAATGGGATAATAAGGGTGTCCTAATCTACGATAGAGCGAAGTTCTTTAAGAGTAGAAACTAAAACTTGATCTCCATGTGTAGGTCACATCTGTCATAGGGACTGCAATACCCTTCCACAACTTGAAATCCTAGTTTTTTGTACAATGCGATAGCAGGTCCAAGCACCCTGTTAGTTTCAAGGTAGACTTTTTTAGCCCCAAGATCTGTGGCAAGATCTAAAATAGCTTCACCTAGCATCAAGCCTACTTTCTGACCCTGAGCCTTGGGGGTCACCGCCATCTTAGCCAATTCATAGGTCTCAATATCCTTCTTCAGTAGCGCACAAGTACCTACTACAATTCCATCCAATTCAGCCATTAGTATTCTTCCTCCTTTATCCATAATGGACAACTGAGGATCATTGAGCATTGTCCTGTCCATCTCTTCTATCTCGAAAAACTTCTGAATCCAAGCTTCATTCAATCGCCTAAAATCATTGGCGTATCTCGGTTCAAATGGAATTATTCTAACCATTTCTATAGTCGTAAAAAAGAGATGCTATCGCAACAAATACAGCTAAGGAAGCGAGTTTCCAGCCAAACAAAAATGCCAAAACACTGAAAATAATCGTCCACCAGAGTGGAAAGAGTATCAGCGCTGATGAAAATTTGACGGTTCCATGAAAAACAACATCCGAAGTTCGTTTCAGAAAATGGGTGATCACTAAAAATGGAAAAGGATTTAGTAGTCGAGCGAAAAAGTGATTCTTGGATATTCTCCCTGGTTCATAAGAACCCCTAAACTTCCTGAGTTCCTCAAATGAGAGTAATTCTGTAGAAGGTTGAAATGTTGAAATCTTTCGAGATTCGTAATGTTCGTCACTTTCTGGGAGTACCAAGGTCTTCTTCATAGCCACACTCATGGCATTTCTCAGCTCTATTAAACCTTTCGCTTCATTAGATTCAAAATCAGCAACAAAACTTTTCACTGGAAATGGCTCTCCAAACTTGAGAAGAACAGTAGATCTTGGTTTCTTATGCTCCCAAAAATTCAAACCTACAGGCTGAACCATTATATCAGTTGCTCCTCCCATTTGGGATTGCATTGCCAACCGAGCAGCTCCCTTTGTAAGGGGTCTTAAGAAGTGCTCTCTGCCATGATTACCCTCTGCGAAAATTAGAACAGCTCCACCAGCACGAAAAATAGATTTGCACTGATCGAAGACTAAATCATTTAGGGAAAGCTTAGAATAACCGTCTCGTATACGATAGATCGGTATCATCTGAAGCAACTTCAAAAAGGGGATAGTTTTTTTTGTAAACACATCTGAGCGAGCCAGATAATGCAGGGATCTAGGTATGAATGACCCTACTAAAAGAGGATCTAGCAGTGCGTTCTGATGATTCGCAACCACAATTAAAGGAGTCTCAGAAGGTACATTCTCACGCCCTTCAACTTTAATCTTACGAAAATACAACTTAAGTACAAGCCTGATAAAGAGCCTGAAATAGAAGTAGAAACTCGCCATTACAACGCTTCTTCGGTATGAACTACCGTCAACTTGACTTTATCAATTCTATTTTCTTCCATGGTAAAAACTGTGATGATAAAAGGAGGGATCTCAATTACCTCATTGACTTCCGGTATATCCTCATGGAATTCAAAAATCAACCCCCCCAGAGTATCATACTCACCGTCGGGGAGCGCAAGCTCGTATTTATCGTTCAGATAATCGATTTCGTGTCTTGCACTGAAGATATAATTCAAATCATCCAGCTGTTGCTCAGTCAGATACTCATCGTCATGCTCGTCACGAATCTCACCAAAAATTTCCTCCATCACATCTTCTATGCTCACTAGGCCAGAAGTACCACCATACTCATCTACCACTAAAGCTAAACTCTTCCGATCGGTGATAAACTGAATAAGAAGTTCATTTGCTAACATGGTCTCTGGGACAATGGGAATGTCTGTCAAAATGGACTTAATGTCGCTAGGTTTCTTAAAAAGCTCTAAAACATGGCAATATCCGATCACCTCATCAATGGATTCTTTATAGACTAGAATCTTAGAATGACCACTTTCCACAAAATTTTCTCTCAATTCATCGATAGAATCCGTCACATCCACTGCAATAATCTCCGTTCTAGGGATCATGCACTCGCGCACTTTAATTGTCTTAAATTCGATCGCATTGTTGAAAATCTTAGCATCTATTTCTGCCTCTTCCTCATCTTTTATATTGAGAATATTATTCTTTATATAATTATTGAGGTCAGTCAATCCAAATACCGGCCTTTCATCAGATAACTTATAACCAAACATCCAGATGAACAGCGCGGAGATCTTCACTATAAAATAGACCAATGGATACATAATCATGTAGATGACACTCATTGGCACAGCAAAAAGGCTTAAAGAGAAGTCTGGATTAATTAGAAATAGACTCTTAGGAAGAAACTCAGCAGTCAACAGAACGATTGCAGTCGAAATGATTGACTGTACTATTAGGACCACTACCCCAGATGCGATAGATGATGGCAAAAATGACCATACCACAGGCTCAAGAAGTCCAGCCATGTAAATACCATAAAGAACCAAAGCAATGTTGTTTCCAACCAGCATAGTTGCCAAAAACTGGGACTGATTTCTCGTGAAAAGAGAAAGTAGTTTTCCTACGAAGGTTCCCCGTTTTTTTAAAACTTCAATGTGAAGCTTATCAGCGGAAACAAAAGCGATCTCCATTCCAGAGAAGAAAGCAGAAAAAAGCAAGCAAAGAAGTATGATCAAATAGGGAAATGGGTCGTCCATGAATTCACTTCTTTTTCTTTTGTTTAGTTGGTCGAGTTTCTGAATCGGAAGGGTGCTGACCCTTTCTATATCTATATAAAAATAAGAGGGCTAGACTAAACATAAAAATCCAATAGGATTGGGCAATACCAACAGTGATTACCTGATCGATTCCAACAATAAGCGCTACGAAGGCCAAGACAAAAATGATAATGTCTAGAAGTTTCATTCCTGCTTGATTGGTTTTAGTAGAATTTGTTGCTGCTGAGGTCTATTAGGATCATCTTCTAGGGTGAAGGTTCCACTAGGTTTTAGTATTCGGTATTCGGTAAAATCTTGATTTGACTCCATGCCTTCACCGGTGTGAACCTCATCATCAGATTCAATGGTTACAAACTTTTCTGTATAGAATTTTTCATCTTTCTGATCCCAGAATAGCTCTTCAGTATTTAACTGGTCTTTTTTGACATTGCTCCTAACCACTACATCACCGGTGGCATGATATAAGTTCTTGTCTTTGTGAAAGTAAACATAATTAGCTCTGAAGTAACTAGTGACCGCTCCTCTTGAATTATACCAATCAATCTTAAAGCCTTTTGGCCATTCTCGATCACCATTCTCAAAATTGTTCTGACTAGGTGTCTTCAACTGCATTACCACTATTCCCGAATCACTGACTAAGGTAGTCGCGCTATCCATCTTGGATAATGGACCTTCATATTGAGGCGCGTCGATCAGTTCCTTGCGCTGATCACAGGAAAAAAGGAACGTCCACCAAAGGCTTAAAATAAAAATACGACTCAAGAAATCTTGAGTCGTATTCCTAACAATATGTCTTTGTAAGCTCTTAATTTTCAGGTCTTCGTTCAAGTGTGACCGTAGTGTTTATC
Source organism: Ekhidna sp. (assembly GCA_013214445.1). Classification (GTDB taxonomy): domain Bacteria; phylum Bacteroidota; class Bacteroidia; order Cytophagales; family Cyclobacteriaceae; genus Ekhidna. Next base: position 4,065 of record JABSPG010000106.1, read on the forward strand.
CAGCAACCTACTGTAATTGACTGGCCTTCTTCTCTAGCCTCATTAAAAATATCGGCAATTGATGGAAACTGAGCTTTTGCAGATTTCATACCAGCAGAGTTACCTGCTTTCCTATATTCATTGTATGCTGCAATAAATACTGCTCTATCCTCAACCTGACTTTTTTCTTGCTTGCAGTCATCAAAGCTGGTCATATACAAGTCACCAATTAGCTTATAAGCATCAGAATAAGATGGATCAAACGATAATGCCCTTCTTGCGCTACTCCTAGAAGCAGACTTCTGACCCTTCTTCATTTGAAGACGAGCGATGCTCACGTACATTTCTGACTTTTCACTGTTTTCATCAGTCAAACTAGCTGCCTCTTTAAAAAGCTCCACTGCTGCTTCATCTTGTCCATCCTGAGCATTTTTCTGAGCCATAAATTTTGCCACACCGTAAGTAGGCTCACTTTCCTGAACTATACCAGCGGCCCGAAGGGCAAGTGGGCTATCCAGGCACTTCCCTTTAAGCATCAAGCCAAAAATCTTCTTAGCCATGTTAAGGTCGTTACCTTCATCCAATTTCGGGCCAAGTTTCTCTTCAACGAAAGTACAGCTGATCTCCACTCCAGTGGCTGTCAATATCTTATCGACATTGCCGATCATTTTATCATACTTTTTCTTCTTATCTCCAGTGACTCTTCCCTTTTGCTCCTCCAAGGCATCAGAAATAGCAGAATATGATTCAATTACTTGTTCGTCGCTCAGATCACCACCAGCAAACCTATGCTTGTAGATTACATTCATGTAGGCTACCAAGTTACCTGAGTTCATGTCTGCTCCATTCAGCTCAAAAGCACGAGCGTACAATTCATACAGGTAAGGATATTTTGCTTTGTTCTTACTGTAAAAACCATATGCGTAAATTGACTTCCTATCAAGAATATCAGCTTCATCATCTGGGTAGTACTTAATCCTGGTATCATGAAGGCCTAAGCCAGTTTCGATGTACTGATCTTTTTTAGCTGCATCCTCCTCTTTCTTTGCTAATGCCTGATAAATCTTAGCTCCTTGAATGTAGATAGAGGGATTTAAGTCCGGAGTATTTTCCAAAAGCCACGAAAGAGGTTCAATTGCTGCCTCGTAGTTTTTAGCTTTATAAGCATCTGTGTATAGGACATTATTTTCTTTAGCTACGTCCTCCTGATCGCCCCAATTCCAGCCAGTCTGCGCTTCTACTGAGAAGCAAAGTGCTAGCATAAAAACAGCAACTAATGCTTTTTTGATTGTCTTCATAATCGCCAATTTGTTAGTCATATTTTCTTTTTATAAACCACCTGTCATTTATGGTTACCCCAAAAACAACTCGGTAATATGTTTCTTCTACAAGTCCATTTGTTGACTCTCCAAGTCTTCCAGCTTTAAGTCCCAAATCAACACTAGAAATGCCACTTACTGGAAAAGAAGCCCCAAAATTAATACCAAAATCTATAAGAGACTGATTGTTTACGATGTATGGGAGCCTTTGATAGTTAAGACCTGCGGAATACGTTATTCTCTTCCAATACGAGTTTACATTATCATAATCCGGAATAATGAATCCTCCTAAGGAAAAATTAATTGCATCATTATACACTTGATTTGCAGTTCCGGCATCAGACCATGAATTATACTCTAGATCAAATCCGATGGAATAGTGACTAAACTTCTGAAAAGAAAATCCAAAGCCCACAGACTGTGGAAGATTAAAATCGATGTTATCAGACCCTATTTCGACGTTTTCGATCTCATTACCATCATCAATTCTAATGAGCGAAATCTCCGAGGTTCCGTTCAATTGCGATCTTGGAGAATAGGTTAATCCAAAATTTAAAAACTTCTTGTCTGAAACTTGGTGAGTGTATGCAAACCCTAGAAGGAAGTTGAGGTCGGAGTAGGACTCTTGTTCTTCTGAGGTCACGGTGATGAAAGGAACATCTACCCCGGCGATCGAAGTGGTTTCGGTCTTTGTGATGGACCCAAAGGTGTAGTTCGCCTTTATCCCCACCAGAAATTTATTTTTTATTTTGAATCCATGAGACCAGGTAAAATTTGTAAGACCTCCTTCGCCTCGATTATCAGAAACTCCATTCACTCCTTCCTGTCCACCAACATTCTCTACATTCGAAAAAGTATTGAAATTGACAGAGCTATATGGTAAGACTGAAATTGCAGATGACCATGTGCCTTTCATTACCGGAAATGCGTATGCTAATGATCTAAGACCACCTGCTATGTCCTCTCCTGAAATATCTTGACCGGAAAAAACCCTCCTATCTACTTGAATTCCCACCTGAAATGTACTGTACTGATTGTACACAAGATTTGCAGGGTTAAGGCTATTGATATGCCATATAGTAGGAGTACCAATTCCTACTTGTCCCATTCCCAAATTATTTGGCATGCCTTGGTAGTTCAGACTTCCAAGCCCTTCAAAAGAGTAGATTGACTGTGATAGGACTTGTTGTGCTCCGAGAATGAGTACAAGTACACTAAAAAACCTTTTCATTGATGCTTCCAAATTCGATATAAGCCCCTCTGCACTATTTTTGAGCCTGCAAAGATGTGAGCTTTTAGATTGGATTCAAAGTAATGTGCATCCCCTCCTGTAACTATGATGTTAAGACTTGTGAAATCAGCCTCCAATGTCCTGATAACGCCGTTTATTTCATGATAAATACCCCAAAATGAACCGCTCCAAAGACATTCTTGGGTTGTTTTTCCAAGAATCCCAGAATCTCGTGAGATTTCATCCTCTGAAATATCAGGCAAAGCACTTGTAAATGAAGCCATAGACTTCATCCGCATTTTCATTCCTGGAGCAATTACTCCGCCCTTGAATGTGCCGGAAGAATCTACCAAATCGATGGTCATACAAGTGCCCAGATCAATTATCACATTGTTTTGATTTGGGAATAAGTCATTAGCACCAACAGCAGCAGCTATCCTATCTGCACCTAGCGTTTCTGGTGTTAAGTAGTCCAAAGTGATCGGCAGCTTAGTCTGGTGATCTAAAACAACTACTCGATTCGGGGTAACAATGCCCTCATCGGTCTTACGAACAGATGAAATCATCATAGGTAGTCCAGTATAGCTCTCAAACACCTGATGGATGCTATCGAATATCTCTTGATCACCAAAAGATCCCGCTACAACCTCAGTAGTTTTAATCGAGCTATTGCCAACATCAACTAATATTACTTCTATGTTCTCAGTCACTTTGCTGCAAAAGAAATGAAAAAAGAAAAGTATTATGTAATAGGCGTTATGGCAGGCTCATCTATGGATGGGCTTGATGTGGTAAAGGCGTGTTTTATTAAATCGGGAGATGATTTTTCCTTTGAGATAATTCATGCAGAGACTGTGGAGTATAGTCAAGCTATACTAAGTGAACTCCAAAAAGCTGACAAATACACAAATGACGAAAAAACAACGCTAGATACTGAATTTGGAAATTGGATTGGAAAAACACTGAATCGAATTGGACATTTTCGTAATACCGATTTGATTGCCGTACACGGACACACAGTTGAGCATGATCCCGCAAAAGGGATAAGCTGGCAGCTTGGAAGCGGACAAGCTATCTCACAATTAACAAAGTGTACTACGATAACCGATTTTCGCACACTGGACATAAGCCTTGGAGGCCAGGGAGCTCCCCTTGTCCCATTCGCAGATTACATGCTTTTTAGTGAATACGAAGCATGCTTAAATCTTGGGGGTATTTGTAACATCTCCCTTAGAAATGAAAGAAAAGCTTGGGATATCAGCCCCTGCAACCAAGTATTAAACTATTTCTCAAAACAATTAGGATTTACATATGACCCGGACGGAGCACTAGCTAAAAAAGGGAAATTCAATAAAGAACTTTACGAACGCTTGAATGAAATTGATTACTTCCATAAAACTCCTCCAAAATCACTACCAAATAATTTCATAAATAGTAAAATGCTGGACAGTACTGATCCCATGGACGGTCTTCAAACATACACGCAGTTTATTTCAGACAAAATATCCAATGAGCTGGAGAGATATGCTATTCAAAATGTTTTAGTCACTGGCGGGGGTGCCCACAATCAATATTTAATAGACCTCATTCAAACAAAGACGAGCTGTTCAATCGATGTGCCTGATCCACAGACGATAGATTTCAAAGAAGCACTAATATTTGCCTTTCTTGGCTTGAAAAGAATAAGAAACGAAATAAATGTGTTATCCTCTGTTACAGGCGCATCCAAAGACTCATCTTCTGGTGTGATTCATTTCCCTGAATGATTAGATTTGCCGCTCAAAAAATAAACAACCCACAATGAAAGAGCTCCTTAAAAAATTTGAAAATAAACAACCTGAAATTGTTTTTGAATGGTCTGATTCTGAGACTGAAGCTGAAGGGTGGGTGGTGATAAATTCGCTGCGTGGAGGTGCTGCCGGAGGTGGAACAAGGATGCGAAAAGGATTGGATAAAAGGGAAGTGGAGTCTCTGGCTAAAACCATGGAAATAAAATTCACTGTTTCTGGACCGCAGATTGGTGGGGCAAAATCGGGCATTAATTTCGACCCTAATGATCCGAGAAAAGAAGGTGTCCTAAAGCGTTGGTATCATGCAGTATATCCTTTACTGAAAAATTATTATGGGACAGGGGGAGATTTGAATGTCGATGAAATCCATGAGGTAATTCCCATAACGGAAGATTTTGGATTGTGGCATCCGCAAGAGGGGATTGTCAACGGGCACTACAATCCTAGAAAACCCACCAAGATCCATATGCTGGGAAGACTAAGGCAAGGGGTCTCCAAAGTACTAGAAGATCAGGAGTACATACCTAACTCCCCAAAAAAATACGTAGTTGCAGACATGATCACAGGATACGGTGTGGCGGAAGCAGTACGACACTACTATCAAATCTGGGGAGGAAACATAGGAGAGAAAAGAGCGATCATTCAAGGCTGGGGCAATGTGGGCTCTACAGCCGCACTATACCTTGCGAAATATGGAGTAAAGATTGTTGGAATCATTGACCGTGTGGGCGGCCTTTTAAACGCCGAAGGTTTCACTCTTGATGATATTAAGAAGTACTTCCATGACAAAGACGGAAACAAGCTCGTTGCAGACAATTTGGTTCCTTTTGAAAAAGTGAATGAAGAAATATGGTCGATGGGGGCTGAGATTTTCATACCTGCAGCGGCATCAAGGTTAGTATCACAAGCTCAGGCGGAATCTATGATTCAAAATGGTCTTGAAGTCGTTTCATGTGGTGCAAATGTTCCTTTCTCTGATCCTGAAATATTCTACGGCCCGATTGCCGAGTTTGTTGACAGAAAAGTTTCCTTGCTGCCAGACTTCATCGCTAACTGTGGTATGGCTAGAACTTTTGCCTTTTTGATGGATCCTGACAAAGATGAAGTCTTGACCGATGAGGATATATTTCACGACTGCTCTACAACTATAGAAAATGCATTGAAAGCAGTACATAATGAAAATAACAGCAAAGTAGATTTGGCAGAAACAGCATTTACTATTTCATTAAATAAGTTGGTCAGGTAAATATTGATTTGTTTTTGTCGGTTCTAATGATATCTTTAGATTTTATCTATTACACCCACTAATGATCCAACGCTTCTTTGCTGCCGTAATTTTCATGTGCATTGTAGTGTTTGCACAAGCAAGCGAGTACTCCAATGTACAGCAACAGCAAGAAACACATCAGGGCGTAGAACATGAGTCTGAGGATCATGGAGGTCACCATGAAACAATAAAACCGGCGAATTGGAGTGTAATTCCCTTTGTCTTGCTGCTGGTGATGATAGCCACTGGGCCCTTGTTTTATCCACATTTTTGGCATAAAAGCTACCCGGTTATTTCCATCGTGCTAGCATTTATTGTTTGCACATACTATATCTTTTTTCTCCATAACGATCACAGCCCAGTACACAGTGCTGCGGAGTATATCCAGTTCATTGCACTCCTTTCTGGTTTGTTTGTAGCCTCCGGTGGTATTTTGATCAACGTGGATAAAGATGCAAGACCCCTTACAAATGTTATCATCTTAGCTTTTGGAGCCTTAATCGCCAACATCATCGGAACTACAGGAGCATCCATGCTTTTAATCCGTCCTTTCATTAGGTTGAACAAGAATCGAATCAAGCCATACCATATTGTCTTTTTTATATTTATAGTAAGTAATGTGGGAGGGTCACTAACGCCAATTGGTGATCCGCCACTCTTCCTTGGATTCCTGAAAGGAATCCCTTTTGAATGGACAGTTATTCACAATCTGGTGCCTTGGGCAATTGCTTGTATTTTGCTATTAACCTTCTTCTATCTTTTTGATATCCGCAATAAGACTAATTATGCTTTGATGCGAGGAGATGAAGATGAATTAGAGCCACCTACTGGCAAAGTGACATTAGTCGGAAAAAAGAAT
>JABSPG010000107.1:0-1741 GCA_013214445.1 Ekhidna sp.
GGCGGATGGAAGCCTATTTACGATGGAACAGAAAGGCGTCCGGTAGACGGTCTGGATATCCAGACCACAATAAATGTAGACCTTCAGGATGTCACAGAATCAGCCTTACTAAGGGAGCTACAAAAGCATAAAGCAGACTATGGTGTTGCTGTGGTGATGGAGGTGAACACAGGTGAGATAAAGGCTATTTCAAACCTGAGTAGGAATAGCAAAGGGAAATACTACGAGAGCTACAACTATGCCGTAGGAAGTCAGGGGTCTAGAGAGCCAGGTTCCACCTTCAAGTTGGCAAGTATGCTTGCTTTATTGGAAGAAACCGATATAGAACTAACCGATACAATTGATACAGGCAATGGAAAGCTTGAATTCTTTGATAAAACTATGCGGGATCATAAACCAGGTGGTTTTGGAAATCTAACCATTCAGGAGGTTTTCGAGAATTCCTCAAACATTGGGGTAGCCAAGTTGACATCACACTATTTTGGTAATGAGCCTGAAAAGTTCATTAATTATCTAAAGCGGATGAACCTTCACCAGCCACTTAATTTTCAAATGGTTGGGGAGGGGAAACCTTATATCAAGCATCCCTCAGATAGTACCTGGAGTGGGGTTACGCTTCCCTGGATGTCACACGGTTACGAACTAAAAATGACTCCCCTTCAGATGTTGGCGCTCTACAATGCCGTAGCAAATGATGGGAAGATGGTCAAGCCGATGATTGTAAAAGGTATAATGAAGGCCGATCAATTGGTGGAAGAATTCGAAACAGAGGTTATCAATAAGAAAATAGCTTCTGAACAAACCATCTCCATGTTGAAGCTGATGATGGAGGGGGTTGTGGAAAGAGGAACTGCAAAAAACATCAACCATAGCCACTACAAGATTGCAGGTAAAACCGGCACTGCAAAGAAGGTGAAAAATGGAAGATATGTTAAAGAATACTACACTTCTTTCGCTGGATACTTCCCAGCAGAAGCCCCTCGATACAGCTGTATTGTGGTTATCGATAATCCAAAAGGCTACCAGATCTATGGTAGTGATGTATCCGCACCTGTTTTCAAAGAAATAGCAGATAAGATTTATTCGCTGGAGCTTGATATGCATGAGATTGGTACTGATGAACATACCTACTTAGCTGGAGTCTTTCCTCACATAAAAGCAGGAAAGAGAGAAGAACTCGCAATGATCTGTAACGAGCTAGGTATATCAAATCATGCGGATTCAGAGTCTGAGTGGGTTAAAACAGCAGTTATCAATGATGCTGTCTATTGGAAAGAGAATGAAGTAAAGTATGAGGTGGTTCCGGATGTACGAGGTATGACCTTGCGTGATGCCATTTTCGTTCTGGAAAATCTTGGCTTGGAAGTGCAGGTAAACGGTAGAGGAAGGGTATCTACTCAATCAATGACTCCTGGTGGAAAGATTACTAAAGGTTCAACAATAAAACTTCAGATGAGCTGATGCAGACACTGAAAGACATATTGTTTGGAGTGTCTCTTAAGTCATTGACCGGGAATAGAGATGAGCAGATATCGGGAGTGGCCTTTGATTCAAGAAAAGTTCAGGACGGTTTTCTTTTTGTAGCAGTGAAAGGCTTGACAGTTGATGGCCATGATTATATAGATATCGCTATTTCTAATGGAGCCAAGGTGATTGTCTGTGAGCAACTTGTGGAAAATAAATCTGAGAATGTAACCTTCGTCCAAACGGATCTTTCGGCAGAGGCTCTTGGGATCATTGC
>JABSPG010000107.1:1751-10466 GCA_013214445.1 Ekhidna sp.
GAAGATAAAACTTGTTGGTATTACGGGCACGAATGGAAAAACTACCTGTGCCACGCTTCTATATGAGCTGTTTTTGAACTTAGGATATTCGGTCGGTCTACTCTCGACAGTAGAGAATAAAATCAATAAAGAAGTGATGACGGCCAGTTATACCACTCCTGATGCAGTAGCCTTAAATGCCATGCTTGCTGAGATGGTAGATAGGGGTTGTACGCACTGCTTTATGGAGGTGAGTTCGCATGCCTTGGTGCAGCAGCGAGTGGCTGGCATCCAATTTACTGGTGGGGTATTCACCAATATTTCCCATGATCATCTGGATTATCACAAGACTTTTGATGAATACATAGCCGCAAAGAAATTGCTTTTTGATGGCTTGTCTTCAGACGCTTTTGCTTTGGTGAATGTCGATGATAAGCGTGGGCCTGTTATGATTCAGAATTGCAAGGCAGATAAGTTTAGAATGGGCATCAAAACCATGGCTGATTTCAAGCTGAGGCTTATTCATAATACACTGCAGGGATTGGAATTAAACTTCGATGGAGTAGATGTTTGGTTCAAATTGATAGGAAAATTTAATGCCTATAACCTGCTGACGGCATATGCTACAGCAATACTACTTGATGAGGAAAAGGAGGATGTACTCAGTGCATTATCTACTACCAGGGGAGCAAGCGGTCGTTTTGAAAAGGTCGAAAACACCTCTAATGTGATGGCAATTGTGGATTATGCACACACTCCAGATGCTCTAGAAAATGTGCTTAAGACCATTGATGATCTCAGAACAAAAAATGAAATGCTGGTGACAGTTGTCGGATGTGGAGGTGATCGCGACAAGTCTAAGCGACCTAAGATGGCTACCATAGCAGCCAACTTGAGTGATAAAGTGATACTGACTTCTGATAACCCACGGACAGAGGATCCAAAGCAGATTTTGGAGGAAATGAAAGCTGGCATTCCCAAATCGAAGGAACGAAACGTGATGGTGATCGAAGATCGGAAAGAAGCCATTCGCACAGCATGTAATCTGGTGAAAGATGAAGATATCGTATTGGTGGCTGGCAAAGGGCACGAGAGTTACCAAGAGATAAATGGTGAACGACATCACTTTGATGATCGAGAGATTTTAAATGAATTATTGAACGTATAGTATGCTGAATTATTTGTTTGAATATCTGAATCAAATAGACTTTCCGGGTGCCGGACTGTTTCAGTATATCTCTTTCCGAGCAGGTATGGCTGCTCTACTTTCATTACTTATCACCATCACTTTTGGTAAGAAGCTGATTAATATCTTGCACAGGTATCAATTGGGAGAGTCCATTAGAGACTTGGGTCTGGAAGGGCAGATGGAAAAGAAAGGAACTCCTACCATGGGCGGTATCATCATCATATCTGCGATTGTGATACCTACTATTCTACTTGCTGATCTGACGAATATCTACATTTTGCTGTTGATTATTTCTGCCCTCTGGATGGGTTCAATTGGCTTTTTAGATGACTACTTAAAGGTAAAGAAGCAAAACAAAGAAGGACTTAGAGGGAAATTCAAGGTGATCGGTCAGATTGGTCTAGGGGCGCTAGTCGCATTGATTATGGTGTTTCATGAAGATGTTGTAGTGCGCGATTTCTCAGGAGAGGCTTTCAAAGACGAGAATTCTTTGCTGACCACCATTCCTTTTGTAGCCAATAATGAATTCCACTACGACTGGTTACTTCCAGAGTTCTTGTCAGATTACTCTTGGATACTCTACATGCTGGTTGTCATATTCATTGTTACGGCAGTTTCAAATGGGGCAAATATTACCGATGGTCTGGATGGTTTAGCCGCTGGAACATGCGCAATCATTGGTCTGACCTTGGCAGTGCTGGCCTACCTATCGGGTAACGTCATTTTTGCTGACTATCTAAATATCATGTTTATCCCTAACTCAGGAGAGTTGGTGATTTTCTGTACCGCTTTCGTTGGCGCCTGCGTAGGTTTTCTTTGGTACAATGCATATCCAGCCCAGGTGTTTATGGGAGATACAGGCAGCCTTTCGCTGGGAGGAATTATTGCTGTATTGGCCTTCGTAATCAGAAAAGAATTTTTGATTCCCATATTGTGCGGAATCCTGGTCATAGAAAATCTATCTGTCATACTACAGGTAGCATATTTCAAATACACCAAAAAGAAATATGGTGAGGGAAGAAGGATCTTTTTGATGTCTCCCCTTCATCACCACTATCAAAAGAAAGGAATCCATGAAGCCAAGATCGTTGGTCGGTTTTGGATCGTGGGTGTTCTGCTTGCCATTTTCACTCTTGCAACCCTAAAAATCAGATAATGACACTTAAAGATATTCATGAGTTAAACGAGAAGTTTCAGAAAGGGGCAGTTCAGCTCTCAGAACTGATCCCTACTGGTGCTTTGGTTCAAAGTACTTCGTTGTTGATTCGGTCTTCTCGTAAGATTGATGAGCAATTTATCAAGCTATTAAAGGCACCCTCCGCTATCATTTTTAATCAGATTTTGGATCAATTGGAGGAAGAGTCTGATGAGATTCTTTTCATTTTGGATCAGCTGGAATTGGCCAATAGAAAGAACAAGATCAGTCTGATTGATGAGTTTGTGAAGGAGGGGTACAATCTGATGTCCATTTATTCTAAATGCTTTGATGCAATCATTGGTAAAAGCATAAAGGAAGAGGAATAATGAATGAACGCATAGTCATATTAGGTGGCGGTGAAAGTGGGGTTGGTGCAGCGATACTTGCGCAGCAAAAAGGATATGAAGTATTTCTTTCGGATGGTTCAGCTCTCGCGCCTGATCGCAGAAGAAGTCTCAAAAGCAAGAAGATCGATTTTGAGGAGGGTGGTCATACTGAAGATCTTGTGCTAAATGCCTCTTTGGTCGTGAAGAGCCCTGGAATACCGGATTCAGCTCCGTTAGTTCAAAAACTGGTTGCTAAGGAGATTCCTGTGATTTCAGAGATCGAATTTGCCTATCGCTTTATTGAGAAAGCAAAGGTCATTGCAATCACAGGGACTAATGGGAAGACCACAACCTCATTGCTTACCTATCATTTGTTGAAAACTGCAGGCTATCATGTGGCATTGGGCGGCAACATTGGTAAAAGTCTAGCAGGGTTGGTTGCGGAAGGTGGATATCACTACTATGTAGTAGAAGTGTCTAGCTTTCAGCTAGATGGAATTGTGAATTTCCGTCCAGATGTGGCAGTGATATTGAATATCTCTCCGGATCATTTGGATCGGTATGACTACAATTTCAACAATTATGTGTCTTCTAAATTTAGAATCGTTGAAAACCTCACTAATGAGCAGGCATTTATCTATTGCGTTGATTCTGAGCCGGTTTCAGAACAAGTAAACAGAAGAAAAATTGAGGCCAGTATGTTTGCAATGTCTGCTTCAAAGAATGATAAGCTTAGCGCATATCTCAAAGATGAACATCTGATTTTTAATTATCAGTACAAACAAGATGATGCCAAGTATCAGATTCCACTATCTGAGATCTCTCTTATAGGGAAACACAATATGGTCAATAGCATGGCTGCTATTTTAAGTGCATTGACCATGTCTGTACCTATCGAAAAAGTGCTCAAAGGGTTGAAAAACTTCAAAAATGCTCCACATCGTTTGGAGTTTGTGAGAGAGATAGATGGGGCAGCTTACATAAATGATTCGAAAGCCACCAATGTAGACTCTGTGTACTACGCACTTGATGGAGTTAAAGCCGATATCGTTTGGATTGCTGGAGGTGTAGATAAGGGAAATGACTATTCTCACATCGAAAGGTTGGTGAGTAAGAAGGTCAAAGCGCTAGTCTGCATGGGTAAGGATAACAGTACACTAGTGGAGTATTTTGGAGGAAAACTCAATAGCGTGGTTGAAGCGGATAGCGCAGATCAGGCGGTTGAGTTAGCGCATGAGCTTGCTGATAAGGGAGATGTGGTGTTGCTGTCCCCAGCTTGCGCAAGTTTTGATTTGTTCAGCAACTATGAAGATAGGGGAGATAAATTCAAAGAGGCAGTCAATGCATTAGGGAAAAAGGTGAAAATCAATGAGTCATGAATGCAATAAAGGATTGGGCATATCGAAATCTTAAAGGGGATCCAGTTATTTGGTTCATTGTCTTATTGCTTTCGTTATTTAGTATTCTCGTTGTATACAGCGCTACCGGAAGCTTGGCTTATAAGATGATGGATGGTAATACAGAGTATTACTTAATCAAGCATTCCATACTGGTTATAGTAAGCTTAGGAGCTATTTGGCTTGCCCATCGCATTGATTACAGATATTATTCTAAGGTTTCAAAACTCGTGTTATGGCTTTCTGTACCTCTACTGCTTTTCACATGGGTCTTTGGTACAAATATCAATGAAGCTTCGAGGTGGCTTACGATTCCTGTCATTAACCAAGCTTTTCAACCTTCCGATCTTGCCAAGCTAGCACTACTAGTAACGCTTGCCAGTATGCTTGCTAAGCGACAAAATTCTATTGAAGACTTTCAGAAGGCGATTGTTCCAATGCTGTTTTGGATTGGGCTCATCTGCGGACTGATCGCATTGACAAATTTTTCTACTGCTATATTGTTGTTCCTAACATGCATGCTTGTACTGTTCATTGGGCGTGTCCCTGTAAAGTACTTGGCGTTGCTAGTGGTCATTTGCATGAGCTTTGGATCTGTCGCATTTATGATTGGACAGAGGGGGGGAACTGCAATATCCAGGGTTGAAAACTTTTTGAATGATGATGTACCTTATCAAGCACAGCAAGCATATATAGCCATTGCCTCTGGCGGAGTTATCGGAAAGGGTCCGGGTCAAAGTGATCAAAGAAATTTTTTACCACATCCATATTCGGATTTCATCTACGCAATCATATTAGAAGAGTATGGTCTGGTTGGTGGCATCACGATTCTGTTTCTCTATCTAGCCTTGCTTTATCGAGGGATGAAAGCTGCAGAGGATAACGATCGGGCGTATGGTGGGCTGCTTTCTGCAGGACTCAGCTTTGCATTAGTTATTCAGGCTTTGGTGAATATGGGGGTAGCTGTAGGTCTGGGGCCTGTTACGGGATTAACGCTTCCTTTTATCAGCATGGGAGGGACATCTCAGTTATTTGCGGGATTGGCACTGGGTATTATTCTAAGTGTGAGCAGAGGTGAAACAACCAGTTTCGGAGGAACCATTGGGAATCAATATAAAGAAGCTGCATAATCGAAAAGCAAGGAACATATCAAGAGCGACCATTAAGGGTTATGATAAGCGGAGGAGGCACAGGAGGCCATATTTATCCTGCGATATCTATTGCTCAGGCTCTTGAGGTCATGCTTCAGAAGGTGGAAATCCTGTTTGTGGGTGCTAAGGGTAAAATGGAAATGGACAAAGTTCCATCTGCCGGTTATGAAATCGAAGGACTTTGGATAAGCGGCATTCAGAGAAAGATTACTGCAGGAAACCTCATGTTTCCCTTTAAGCTCGTTTCAAGTATTGTCAAATCTTATAGTCTACTGAAAGAGTTTAGACCTGATGTAGTCGTTGGAGTCGGAGGTTATGCAAGTGGTCCACTATTGTATGCAGCTACGAAGAAAGGCATTCCGACACTAATCCAGGAGCAAAATTCATATGCTGGATTGACCAATAAATGGTTGGCCAAAAAGGTAGATACTATTTGTGTTGCTCATGAAGGTATGGAAAAGTACTTTCCTGCCGAAAAACTCGTAGTTACTGGAAATCCGGTTAGAAAGACCATAAAACTGAATTCAAATAGGAGATCCGAGGCTTTCGAACACTTTGGTCTTGATAGCTCTAAACCTGTTCTTTTAGTGATTGGAGGAAGTCTTGGGGCAAGAACACTGAATGAAAGCATCCTTGGTGGCTTAGAAAAGTTTGAAAAGGTAGAAGTACAGCTAATATGGCAGTGTGGAGGTTTCTATTACAATGAAATGCAAGAGCGTGCCGAAGGCAAAGGAGGAGTGGTTGTTCTGAAGGATTTCATAGTACAGATGAATTTTGCCTATGAATGCGCAAGCGTAGTAATCTCGAGAGCCGGTGCATTATCCCTTGCAGAATTGATGCTTACTGGGAAGCCCGCCATTTTGGTTCCATCTCCTAACGTTGCAGAAGACCATCAAACCATCAACGCTGAAGCTCTAGTCGCAAATGAAGCGGCAGAAATGGTGAGTGACAAAGACGCGATGAATTCCTTAGTAGAGGCTGCAATTGAGTTGCTAAACGATAAGAATAGACAGAATTTGTTAGCTGAGAACATTTCTAAAATGGCTCATGAAGATGCAGCTACAGACATAGCAAATGAGGTTGTAAAACTGGTCGAATGATGGAGTTGAAAGATGTAAATAGCGTGTATTTTGTTGGTATCGGTGGTATCGGTATGAGTGCTTTGGCTCGGTGGTTCCATGCAAAGGGGATTCCAGTTGCAGGTTATGATAAGACTGAGACAGAACTGACTAAGGTCCTTGGGGAAGAAGGGATGGAAATACACTATGAGGATCGGCTGGATCTTATTGGGGATGTATTCCTAGAAAAAGATTCTACACTGGTTATCTACACCCCAGCGATTCCATCAAACCATGTTGAACTAAGCTATTTTCAGGAAAATGGGTTTGAGGTGAAGAAACGATCTGAGGTGCTTGGTATGATTACAGCTAATCATTTTACGATTGCGGTGGCAGGTACTCACGGAAAAACCACAACTACTTCGATGATTGCGCATTTGCTAAGCCATTCAAGAAAAGGGTGTTCAGCATTTGTGGGTGGAATTATGACAGCAACAGGAACAAACCTCATCATAGGTGATGAGAATGCACCTGTTGTGGTTGAGGCCGACGAATACGATCGATCCTTTATGCGTCTAAATCCCAACTATACTGTAGTTACGTCCTTAGATCCGGATCATTTGGATATTTATGGAGATGAGACTGCCATGCTGGATACTTATGAAGCTTTCGTCAAAAAGACGCCTCCTGAAGGTAAAGTATTGATGCATTCTGATGCAGGTTTCAAGATCAATCCGGGTAATAAATATGTCTCTTATGCGATCAGACACGGAGATGCTGTAGCAGACGCACTTCGTATCGTAAATGGTGCTTTTGTATTCACATATAGGTATGGAATGGAGAAGATTTCAGATATTCATTTGGAGTTTCCGGGCTATCACAATGTGGAAAATGCATTGGCTGCTATTACAGTAGCAATCGATATGGGTATGGAAGGGAGAGAGGTACGAAAACTCATGCGATCATATAAAGGAGTGAAGCGAAGATTTGAGTACGTATTTAGAAGCCCAAGTGCCACATTAATCGACGATTATGCTCATCATCCTGAGGAAATAAATGCACTACTTAAGTCTGTGAGATCCTTAGCTGGCAAAAGAAAGATTACAGCAATATTCCAACCGCATCTTTACTCAAGAACGAATGACTTTAAGAGCGGTTTTGCTGAGGCTTTAGACAAAGCAGATGAAGTCATTTTACTAGACATTTATCCTGCCAGAGAGCAACCTATTTCAGGTGTTTCTTCAAAATCAATTCTTGATTTAATGGAGAATCAGAAGAAAGCAATTATTCCCAAAGAGCGATTGATTGCTGAATTAGATAATTATGATTTGGATGTGGTAGTCACCATAGGGGCAGGGGATATTGATCGTGAGGTCCCTAAAATCGCAGATTATATGAAAAATCGATTCAACGTAATCCCAGAAGAAGATGAGTAAGGAAGAAAAGAAAAATGTTTTGATCTATTCTTTTAGTGGATTGCTGGTTCTCTCGCTGATGACTTTTGCTAGCATAAAGAACGGAAATAGAGCCATAGAAAATGTGAAGGTTGATATTCAGGACCAGGATGGCATCTTTTTTACCGATCAGTTTGAGGTTATTGATCTAATGACAGATAAGAGTGCGGATTACGTCATTGGAGTGGATATGAATGAAATTGATCCAAAGATCTTGGAACATAGAGTGGAGTCCAATCCATTTGTCAAGGACGCACAGGTATTCAGAGATCTTAAGGGAAACTTAAAAGTGAAAGTCGTTCAAAGTAAGCCCATCGCAAGGATCTTTGATGAGGGTAAAGAGGATAAATATATCGATTCAGACGGACGAATTCTACCAGTCAATGCCAGGCATACCGCTCGTGTCCCTCTTGTTGAAACAGAGTTGGACTTCATTGGAGAGAGTAACCTCAAAGAGACAAAATATGGGCAACAGGTTTTTGAGCTACTGACCTTTATTGAGCAAAATGAGTTTTGGAGCGCTCAGATAGCACACCTGCATTTAAAGCGCGATGGAGAAATAGATATGTACCCTCAGGTCACCAAACAGGTTGTAGAGTTTGGGAAACCTGAAGATTTAGAAAATAAGTTTTCGAAGTTGCTGACTTTCTATAAAGAGATACTACCCAAGAAGGGTTGGAACTCTTACAGTAGAGTCAACTTAAAATTTGAAGATCAAATCATTTGCGAATAGTTATCACCAAGAAATAGTTAGAATATGGAAGACAAAATCATCGTAGGCTTAGACATAGGAACCACAAAAATCTGTGTCATTGTAGGAAAGAAGAATGAATTAGTGAGCACGGGGTCTGCAGTCTGCATACCAAGGACATTAGATGCACTAAACATTCATTTGGTGTTCGTAATCAACACCAATTACGAAACATCTAAAATTTAACAGCTTGTGAAGCATGTGGTATCTTG
>JABSPG010000108.1 GCA_013214445.1 Ekhidna sp.
AATAATTTCTCCTTTAACAACGATGGTATGTTTGGGGCTCAATGGGTTAGTTTTGTCGTTCAATTTTGCAGGGGTATTCTTCACAGGCTACCTCTACAAATCTAACCTGTGAACCAAGTACTGACGACTGTTTAGCATGAAAATTGAAACCGAAAAGCAATACAAGGAGATCATCTCTCAATGCAAAGAGATTTTTGCTAAGAAAACCAAAGACTATGGCACTGCTTGGAGAATACTCAGACTGCCCTCTATCACAGATCAGATTTACATCAAAGCGCAGCGGATCAGGTCAATACAAGAGAAAGGGGAAAACAAAGTAGGAGAAGACATCTCAAACGAGTTCATTGGGATCATCAACTATTGTATCATCGCAATTATTCAGATGGGTTTAACCAAATCAGATGAGATGGAAATTCCATTTGACCTCCTAGAACCTAAATATGATCGGGTATCGAGTGATACGATGGAGCTATTGTCTGCTAAAAATCATGATTACGATGAAGCATGGCGAGAAATGCGGGTAAGTTCCATGACTGATATTATCCTGATGAAACTGATGCGAGTAAAACAAATACAGGACAACTCAGGAAAAACGCTGATTTCCGAAGGGATAGATGCAAATTATCAGGATATGATAAACTATTCAGTTTTTTGCTTGATTCAAATGAGTGAATCTAAGTAACCCCGTAATTGTTGATCTAAACAAGAGAAAACCAATAATATGAAGATAGTTAAAGAGTTTGCCCGATATGTTGTTGGAGCTTTGTTCATTTTTTCAGGCTTGATCAAAGTAAATGATCCAGTAGGAACCGCAATTAAACTGGAGGAATATTTTACGGTATTTGCTTCAGACATTGCTCCATTTTTCGAGTGGTTTATCCCTGCTGCATTGGTCTTGAGTGTTTTCTTATGCGTGTTGGAAGTAGTACTAGGAGTCGCCTTGATTATAGGTTATCGGATGAAAATAACCAGTTGGATTCTATTAGGAATGATCGTTTTCTTCACCTTCTTGACGTTCTATTCTGCATATTTCAACAAAGTAACCGATTGCGGATGTTTTGGAGATGCCATCAAACTCACTCCCTGGCAATCTTTCTACAAAGACATCATCTTACTTACACTAATCGCAATCATATTTTGGAAAAAGGATACCTACTCCCCTATGCTGAGCAGCGTCTTTGGGGAGATCAAAATCATTGGATCAACGGTCTTTTTTGTAGGCATAGCTATCTATGCTATCATGCATCTCCCATTTATTGATTTTCGTGCGTACAAAATAGGAAATCACCTACCGACCTTGATGCAAAATGCAGCTCCGCTCAAGTATGTCTATGTGATGGAAAAGGATGGTGAAACCTTTGAATTTGAGACGTATCCTAGCGAAGGAGGCTATGAGTATGTGGAAGCTAAACTTACCAACCCAGAAGATGCGGCAAAGATTACAGATCTGAATGTATGGCAAGGGGATGTAGATTACACTGATGAATTACTAACCGGCGCAAAACTCCTTATGATTGTGCATCAGGTAGAGAAAACTTCTCTGAAAAAGATTGACCGATTGAAAAACCTCACCTTTGATAATGGCCGATTCAAAACATGGATCTTGACATCATCAGACGCTGGGAAGTTTGAAGCATTTAGGCACAAAAATCAGCTGGCTGCTCCCTATTTCTTTGCTGATGCCACCGTGCTAAAAACAATGGTGCGGTCAAATCCAGGAGTGCTTTTGCTAAAGGACGGAGTAGTATTGGCAAAATGGCACTACAATGACACCCCTTTAACAGACGAAGTGATAGAAATACTAAATAGACAGTGAGTCAGAAGATTTTCTTGGTTGGGCTCCCCGGAGCTGGAAAAACTACTATGGGATTGGATCTAGGGGTAGATCTGCATTTACAGTTTATTGATCTAGATCTTGAGATTGAGAAGACAACAAAAATGACCGTTCCAGAACTATTCGAGGAAAAAGGAGAGGCTCATTTTCGTCAGATGGAAAAAAAGTGTCTAGAAAGTGTAATTCAGGAATTAGACTCATTCGTTCTAGCCACCGGTGGTGGCACGCCTTGCTTCTTCAGCAATATGGATCTGATGCGGAAACACGGAACTACTGTTTATATTAGTACGCCTGTTGAACAGATAGAGGAAAGACTATCTATGGATAACTCGAGACCTCTAATGAAATCAAACTCACTGAACGATTTGCTAGAAAAAAGGAAAGAGTGGTATGAGCAAGCAGCGTATTCAATTAAAAAGTACGACGAACTTAGAAGGCTATTCTCGGACTAAAAATTCAAACCAAAAGTGACCGATACAGTGGTATTGGTTATGTCCGAGGTGGCGACAGGTTGATCTCCATCAATGAAGTATGGAACGGCTTGTTCTTGCCGCGAACTTGATACTACCGCAAAATCTAAGAAATAGTCGAAAGTTCTATACCCAAACCCAAAAGACACACTTGTAAGATCATCAAAGGCAGAATTTTTGACTGGATCAGGGAAAATTGCATAACCAGCTCTCAGTCGGAAGTTTTCAATTCTATACTCACCACCAACACGTATATTCATCACTGAAGTTAGTGCTTGATCGATCAAATCATTATCCTCCGAAGTAGAAAAATCGGTGGAATTAATATTCGAAGTAGCATAATTCACAAACTCGAGATCCCCCGAAAGAAATCCGTTTTTCCCTACGAATAATGCTGCTCCCAGATTGACTCTTTGTGGTGTCCTCAACCGATATTGATTTACAAAAAGATTGCTCTGATAGGGATCAATAGAAGCTAAATCGAACGTCTCCTCAATACCGTCTACGGTTTCAGTGAATGTCGATCCAGCATCCCAGTCTGCAGCAAGGTCTAAGAAACTTTCTTCGTCTAATGATAAAAAAGTAGGTGAGGTATAGCTAGCGCCTACGGTCAAGAATTGTACTGGCCGATATATGAGGCCAAGGTTGAAGTTAACCCCTCTCCCTCTGACGCTAATTTGATCATCCACTCTTATTGCGTTCAAGGAATCTTGATCGGTCGAATTCAACAAAAAATCAAATTCCTCATAGACCCGCTCCTGCCGGTAATTAAGTATTTGAACACCCATACCTCCTCCGAAATACAGTCGATCGTCATAGTTTCCTCCCCAAGCAACGTTAAATTGATAGTGTGAACCTCGTTCTTCAATTGACTCCCGCTGAACTGGGAAACCTCCCACGAAAGCTCCGTAACCACCATCTATCGGTGAGATCAGAAACTGATCGAAGGCAGCAAAGCCCAATTCGCTGAGATTGTCTACCACCTCATTTCCGGCATCTTGAATGATGTTATCAATGATCGAATTACTCCCATTCTCTCCTTGATAGTCCCTCAGTAAATGAAACGAGTTATTTCTACTTATGGAAATCGCTAAGGAACCCCCCTTAAACTTATCATCCGTATATCTCCCTTTTCCAAAGTTGATAACCGTTCCAATATTGGCAAAGTTGAAATTATTTCTAAAAGCTTCTTCCGAGCCCTGTGCCTGATATCCATCAATTCCAAAAATACCAAATTCCGTATTCGCATTTATAAAATCTATCGACGGAGAAACAACAAACACACTCTTGTTAAAGAAACCTAGACCTGCAGGGTTTACTGTTGCTGAGCTTATATCTCCACCTAAGGCTGTCTGAGCTCCTCCAATTGCTTGCATTCGTGCCGTTCCTCCCAAGTTTCGATTGAAACTGCCAAAACGGAGAGCATCTTCAAAATACTGAGCTTCAGAAGCGACTGAAATGCACAGTAAACAAACAAGAAGTGTGTAAATTCTTACCTTCATCAACAAACTTAATTTCCTCTTCTACCACCCGATCTTCCTGATGAAGATCTTGATCCTGAGGATCTACTACTAGATGAACCTCGCGACCTTCCCATTGAACCGGAGCTTCTACTTCTGGATGAACTTGAAGACCTTGCGGACGAACTTCTACTGCTACTACGGCTACTTGAAGAAGAGCTGTAGTTTCTGCTACTGGAGTTTCCACTAGACCTAGTGTAGTTTCCATTCGAACTTGACCTGCTACCCTGACTATATCTACCATTCGAAGAGCTACTTCTATTGGTCGTGGTTCCTGCATACCTCCCCGAAGAATTATCTGCATTTCTGGATCTGGAATTGACATTACCAGAAGTATTGGTATTGCTATACCTATTAGATCTCGACCTATTCAGATAGTCTGCTTGCTGTCTACTATAGCTCGCTCTGCTGGAGCTGGTTTCAGTTGATGCTACCCTTCGTCCTGAGGAAGATCTGCTCTGCCTGGAGGCTACAGAACCCCTACTAGGTCTAGCTCCTCTTACTATTCTTCTACCGCTTCTATCATAATCGACGACATAAATTGGCCTTCCAAATGAACCAGGTGGACACCAAAAAGGATCATTCCATCCCCAGCCTCTATTCCATCCCCAACCGGCATTCCAGCCCCAGCCTCTATTCCAACCCCAGCCAGCATTCCAACCCCATGAAGGGCCCCAAGGATCCCAGAATGGGTCTACCCAGCCATTTCCAAAGGAAACGGACCAGAAATTACCTCCCCAGTTGTTCCAGCCAAACCCAACGTTCCAGCCTGGACGATTCCAGCGGTTAAAATTGTTCCAATTATCATTATAGTAATTATTTACTATGACCGGTTGCTGCTGATCGATGTTATCAAAGGTCTGACCGGGGTTGCTAAAATTCGGATTTCTTTCAGTCCCATTTATATAAGCGCTTTGAGTATTAGCAGACTGATAGTCCTCTTGAGTCTTTTCAGGGGCATAATACTCCAAAGACTCTTCACTCACGTCTCCAATATCCTCGTAGTTGTATTGATATTGTCTTCCAAGAAATGAAAGACCATCATCACTATCATTTGTCATCTGACTTTCTTCCATCAGTTGATCATTAGATCGTGCTTTCTTTTTCTTCTCCTTTTTCACACGATCTTCTTTGGTAAAGTACAGATCATCGTATTCTTGTGCATCCGTCACTCCTGTGAAAATCCCTAAAATGACTACCAAAAAAACCTTCAAATACTGTCTCATGATCTACCTCCTTTTTTGTTCTAATTAAACGTTTCTTCGGGGCTCTCTGTTATGCACCTCGGCTATATTTGTATCCCCAAGAACTATTCTGACATAAAGAAAGCAAACTCCATACCAAAAGACAGATTAAATGGCTAAAGCGATACCTTCTCGTTCTGAAGATTATTCATTGTGGTATAATGAACTAGTAAAGAAAGCCGGATTGGCTGAAAATTCACCTGTTAGAGGATGTATGGTGATCAAGCCCTACGGATTTGCCATCTGGGAAAAGATGCAGCAAACGCTGGATCAAATGTTTAAAGACACTGGTCACGAAAACGCCTATTTCCCCCTACTAATACCTAAATCGTTCCTCAGTAAAGAAGCAGATCATGTAGAAGGATTTGCAAAAGAATGCGCTGTAGTCACCCATTACCGTCTAAAGAACGACGAAGAGGGTAATGGAGTGGTCGTTGACCCTGAGGCAAGATTGGAAGAAGAGCTTATTGTGCGCCCTACTTCAGAAACTGTAATATGGGATTCTTACAAAAACTGGATTCAGTCGTATCGAGATCTACCCATATTGGTAAACCAGTGGGCAAATGTGATGAGATGGGAAATGAGAACTCGATTGTTTCTAAGAACAGCCGAGTTTTTGTGGCAAGAAGGACACACAGCACACGCAACAAAGCAAGAAGCAATTGATGAGACCAGACAGATGCTGGTTGTTTATGCCACATTTGTTGAGGAGTTCATGGCTGTGCCTGTAATCAAAGGTGTAAAAACTGAAAGTGAGCGATTTGCAGGCGCTGTAGACACCTTCTGCATTGAAGCGATGATGCAAGATGGTAAAGCACTGCAGGCAGGCACTTCGCATTTTCTGGGTCAAAACTTTGCAAAAGCATTTGATGTAAAGTTTGCAAACAAAGAAGGAAAGGAAGAATTGGTTTGGGGTACCTCTTGGGGCGTTAGCACGCGATTAATGGGAGCCTTAATCATGGCACATTCGGATGATGATGGACTGGTATTGCCCCCAAAACTCGCACCCATACAAGTGGTAATTGTCCCAATCTACTTCAAAGATGAGCAATTGGATCAAATAGAAGAGGTTGTTAATCCAATCGTCAAAGAACTAAAGTCCATGGGCATATCTGTGAAGTTTGATACCAGAGATACACATAAACCCGGATGGAAGTTTGCCGAATATGAACTAAAAGGAGTGCCTGTTAGACTAGCAATTGGACCAAAAGACCTGGAAAAAGGAACGGTAGAAGTAGCCAGAAGAGATACTAAAGAAAAGTCCTTTCAGCCTATTGATGGCATTGCCTCACACGTATCTGAGCTATTGCAAGAAATTCAAGAAAACATATTCAATAAAGCAAGAAGCTTTCGAGAAGAAAATACAAAAACTGCCGATACCTACGAAGAATTCAAACAGCTGGTAGAGCATGGGTTTGTGTATGCTCACTGGGATGGAACAGCAGAAACAGAGGATAAAATAAAGGAAGAAACCAAAGCTACGATTCGGTGCATTCCTTTGGACCAACAAGAAGAAGACGGAACATGTATCTTTACAGGAAAACCATCAAAGGGACGCGTTCTTTTTGCTAAGGCTTACTGATATCACCAATGGATTGGCTAATCATTACAGGAATTATACTACTAGGTACCTTTCTAATTGTTGCTGAGATAATTTTCGTGCCGGGTACGACAATTGTGGGTATACTGGGATTTATTTTCTCAGGCTATGGGATTTATTTGGGCTATTCTTATTTCGGAGCAGGAACTGGAACCTCCATATTAATTGCCACATTACTAATAAATGTAGGAGCCTTAGTAGTTGCTTTCAAGAGTAAGTCATGGGAGCGGTTTTCCCTTAAAGACACAATGAAAGGTAAATACAATGAAGACTTCCAATTGGAGCTGACGGAAGGGGATATTGGAACGACCATTTCATCACTCAAGCCAGTGGGAAAGGCTTTGTTTAAAGAACAAGAAATTGAAGTGCGATCGAATGGAGGATTTGTCGCCGAAAATGTTGAAATTGAAGTGCTAAAAATAGCTTCATCAAAAATCTTTGTACAACCTGTAAAAAAGTAACATCATGGGTAGCAGTGTAATGCTCATACTGATTGTAATTGGAGGAATTATCCTCTTTTTCATTTTTCTATACTTCGTACCAGTCAACCTCTGGATCACTGCCATTTTTTCCGGCGTAAGAGTAGGGCTTCTTGAGTTGGTGTTTATGCGAATAAGGAAGGTACCTCCTTCTATCGTAGTAAATTCATTAATTACGGCTACTAAAGCCGGTCTTACGATTCAAGAGACAGATGGTAGCACCCCAAGACAGCTGAGGACTCAAGAACTAGAGACTCACTACTTGGCAGGAGGTAATGTTCCTCAAGTAATCAAAGCTTTGATATCTGCGGATAAAGCAAATATCAACTTGACATTTAAGCAAGCTACTGCTATTGATTTGGCTGGTAGAGACGTATTTGAGGCGGTACAGATCTCAGTAAACCCGAAAGTAATAAACACACCATCAGTAGCTGCTGTAGCTGCTGACGGAATTCAGTTGGTAGCTAAAGCACGAGTAACCATCCGGGCCAATATTCAGCAACTTGTGGGAGGTGCTGGTGAAGAAACCATCCTTGCACGTGTAGGTGAAGGTATCGTCACTTCCGTGGGTTCTGCTTCTACTCACAAGGAAGTACTTGAGAATCCTGATAAGATTTCAAAACTTGTTTTACAAAGAGGTCTTGACGCAGGTACTGCATTCGAAATCTTATCTATTGATATAGCAGATGTTGATGTTGGAGCGAACATTGGTGCAAAGCTTCAGACAGATCAAGCTTCAGCAGATTTGAAGGTTGCGGAAGCAAAAGCCGAAGAGAGAAGAGCTATGGCCGTTGCAGAAGAACAAGAGATGGTAGCAAAAGCACAAGAAGCAAGAGCAAAAGTTATTTTGGCTGAAGCAGAAGTACCAAAGGCACTAGCCGAGGCTTTTAGAAGTGGCAACTTAGGTGTTATGGATTACTACAAATTCCAAAACATTGAAGCAGATACCGATATGAGAAGCTCCATCGCAGGATCAGGCAGCAAAAAATCCGGAAAGAAAAAAGATTAAACGTCAAATACTAAGTAGAGAGAAAGCGCCTTAAAGATTAGGGCGCTTTTTTATTGTTCTGCTATTTGTTCAGGAGTAAACTCCCCTTTCACTTTAAGAGCTTGCTCAATGTGCGCTAAATGGTGTCGGCAATGCCAATCATAAAGCCCTACCATCCATTCCAACTGCAACTCTCCCTCATATTCAGGATGAAAGAACGTTCTTTTCTTTTGATCAGATGTCAGTGATTTGAGAAGCATGACCCAACGATTGTGTAATCCAGATAGAATTTCGATTGAATCATTTATTTCCTCATTGTCCGCATCTGCGGTTTTAGCCCATTCAGACTCCTGATAAGGCTTAATGGTTGGTTTTTCCTCCGAAACAACCAACTTAAACCTGATGAAGCTGTTCATATGACTATCCGCGAGGTGATGTATGATCTGCTTTATATTCCAGCTTCCTGGACGATACTGGAATTCCAACTCTTCATAAGAAAGATTACCCACCAATTTCTTCAAGTTTTCTGGCAAACTCTCAATGGTCCTGACCCATTGATTAAACTGGTCTTCTGATACTTCAGCAGATGCCTGATACTTGCCGACCGGGAATTTTAAACTCTCAATATCCACTGTGATTAGTTTTTTCGCTGTTTATAGATTGGAACTGTACTGCATGGTTCTCCATACATTAAGCTGGTAACGAGTGGAAGCAGCTGGTCTGTTACTTTGGTATATGCGTACTCAATGTTTTTAACATTCCCGCACCCTTTGATAACAACCTTTTTTTCTTTGAGATCATTTTCTCTAATGCAAGATGCTATTGCCTCATCAATTAGTGACTTCTCCACATCTTCTTTATCACCAAACGTGACAGAATTAGCAACAGGCTTGAGTTTTGTCACTAACAGCATGTATGCCCAGGTAGGTACGATCGCCTCTGCTGAGCAGATTAATCCCACATTTTTGTCTTGATAAACAGACCAATCATTATCCTTAAGAAAAGTGCGAAAATCTTTTTCCTTTAGTATAATCCCTTCAAATAGTACATCCTTGACATCAAAAATCACCGTTTCTCCTGAGTGAAGATAGTCTTCCAGATCGACAGATACCAGTGGACTTTTTGCTACTCTATTTACAATCTCTTCCATAGTCTATGAGTAACTGCATTTTCAAATTAGTCGTTCGCTATCCCAAAGATAATTACACCATAAACCCACAGCTTGAGATTCTTGTAAATTGCAAATTCAAATAGATTAGGTAGATGATTTTACTCGATTCAATATCCAAAGACTTAACATCATGGATTAATGCACTAAAGGAAGAGCTACCCGCCGACGAAGTGGTTACTTGGGATGAGGTTAAAGACCCTAGCAAGGTCAAAGTAGCAGTGGTGTGGAATCATCGAAAAGATTTATTTCAAAGACTTCCCAATGTAGAGCTAGTGGCATCTCTTGGTGCTGGAGTTGATCATATTGTGAATGATCCTCATCTCTTGAAAGAGATACCCGTTTCTAAAGTTATCAGCTCTCACTTAACCGTTCCAATGAGTAACTACTGTATTGGGGCAATTCTGCACTTTCACAAACAATTTGATAAATACTGGGAAGACAAAAATCAAAAACGCTGGCATCAAGAATTTGATCCGGAAAAACCCATGAAAATAGGCATTCTAGGCTTGGGAGAGTTAGGGACTGATTTAGCTAAAAAGCTAGTTTTACTTGGATTCGAAGTGCATGGACTAAGTCGCACCAAAAAGAATTTGGAATCCGTTTCGACATATGGTGGAAATGAACTGAACACGTTCCTATCAAGGATTAACACCCTAGTTTGTATGCTCCCTGCCACACCAAAGACGGAAGGCATTATCAATCAAGATCTCTTAAACAAACTTCCAAAAGGCTCTTATCTCATCAACGTAGGACGGGGAAAACAACAAATAGACAATGACATCTTGAAGGCTTTAGAAAATGGCCGGTTGAAAGGAGCATTTTTGGATGTATTCCCTGAAGAACCATTGCCTAAGACAAGTCCACTCTGGACGCATCCAAAAATTTTTATCACGCCCCACATCGCTGTGGTCACCAAGGTGGAAGCAGCTGTGCCACAAATAGTAGAAAATTACCATAGATTAAGAAATGGAGAGCCTTTGATCAACTTGATTGACAGAGACAAAGGGTATTGAAGAGACGCAAATAAATGACTCTCAATATGAAGCATA